>CADBKB010000056.1 GCA_902795095.1 Oscillospiraceae bacterium | reverse complement strand
CTCCCAACCGTCGGCTTTTGTTTCAATCAAAAATCTGTCCCGGGAGTTTGAGCTTTTCCTTCGGTGGAAAGCCTCTGTCGAATGCCTCCACATCCGCGTCGTCCACATAGTAGCCTTGCGGCGTCTGATATACGCCGGTGATCCCGTCCAGATACCCGGCCGCCAACTCCTTGCAGAGGAAAAAGGAATCGTCCGCACCTTCCGGCAGATCGTGATAGCGGATGCCGAAATTCCGGGCATAGTCAAAGCCGCTGTGGCCGTAAAAGCCGATGTTGCCCTCAAACAGCACCGCGCCGAAGCCCAGCCCCGCGGCCTTTTCCAGGCATGCGTCCAGCAGCTTTTTGCCGTAGCTCCGGCGCTTGAGCTCCGGTGTGATTCCGATGGGGCCCATGGTCAGCACGGGGATCACCTGGCCGTCGTCGGCCTGAATCACCGTGTACATGAACATGTTCTGCCCGATCAGCTGCCCGTTGCGCTCCATCACGAAGTCCAGCTCCGGCACAAACGCCGGATCGTCCCGCAGGACATGGATCACGTAATGCTCGCTTCAGCCCGGGCGGTACACGTTCCAGAACGCCTTGCGCACCAGGTTTTCAACGGCTCTGTGGTCTTCCTTCGTCTCAGGGCGAATGGCATAATCCTTTGTATTCATGCTGCGATTCTCTAATCTTTGTGATGCCGGCTGCCGCTGGCGTCTTATTCTTTTGCCTGCCGGATGGACAGGCTGATGCGGTGCTTTTTTTCATCCACGGAAAGGACGCGGACCCGGACCACGTCGCCGACGGAGAGGACCTCCGAGGGATGGCGCAGGAAGCGGTCGGCGATCTCGGAGATGTGCACCAGGCCGTGCTGGTGCACGCCGATGTCCACAAACGCGCCAAAGTCGATGACGTTGCGCACCGTGCCGGAGAGCACCATGCCGGGCCGAAGATCCTTCAGCTCCAGCACGTCGGTGCGCAGGATCGGTTGGGGCAGACTGTCGCGCAGGTCCCTGCCGGGCTTGGCCAGCTCCATGGCCACGTCCCGCAGGGTGGGCAGGCCGATTTCCAGGGCCCGGGCCGCCTGTTCCTCGCCGTAGGCCCGAAGCTCGGCGCCCAGGGCGTCGAGCTTTTTCGCCTGCACGTCTGCAAGGCTGTGGCCCAGCAGCGCCAGCAGGCCCTTCGCCGCACCGTAGGATTCTGGGTGCACCGCCGTGTTGTCGAGGATATTCCTGCTCTCGGGCACCCGCAGGAAGCCCGCGCACTGCTCGAAGGCCTTCGGGCCCAGCTTGGGCACCTTCTTGATCTGCGCCCGGGAGGTGAAGGCGCCGTTTTCCTCGCGATAGGCGACGATGTTTTTCGCGGTGGCGGCGTTCAGCCCCGAGACCCGGCGCAGCAGCGACGGCGAAGCGGTGTTGATATCCACGCCCACGGCGTTGACGCAGTCCTCCACCACGGCGTCCAGGGCGGCGTCCAGCTCCTTTGGGGGCATGTCATGCTGGTACTGGCCCACGCCGATGGCCCTGGGCTCGATCTTCACCAGCTCCGCCAGGGGATCCTGGAGCCGCCGGGCGATGGACACCGCAGAGCGCAGGTTGACGTCGAACTGGGGGAACTCCTCCGCCGCCAGGGGCGAGGCGGAGTAGACCGAAGCCCCGTCCTCGGAGACGATCATGTAGCTGAGGCCGGGATTTTCGCGGATCAGCTCCACGGTCATCTGCTCGGTCTCGCGGCTGGCGGTGCCGTTGCCGATGGCGATGTGCTCCACACCGTGGCGGCGCACCAGGCGGCTCAGCAACGCGATGGCCTCGCGCTTCTGGCGCTCGCCGTGGGTGGGGTAGACCACGGCGGTGTCCAGCACCTTGCCCGTGGGATCCACCACCGCCACCTTGCAGCCCATGCGGTAGCCGGGGTCCAGGCCCATGGTGACCTTGCCCTTCACCGGCGGCTGCATAAGCAGCGGCCGCAGATTCTGGGCAAACTGGCCGATGGCGCCCTCGCAGGCCCGATCCGTCAGCTCGCCGCGCAGCTCCCGCTCCAGGGAGGGGAGGATCAGACGGTCATAGGCGTCCTGGGCGGCAGCGCTCACGAAGGCCATGGCGGCACTGCCGGGCCGCACGACGAACCGGCGCACCGTCTGCATGGCCACCAAAGCGTTCATTTCGACGCTGACCTTGAGATACTTTTCCTTTTCTCCGCGGTTGATGGCAAGGATCTGGTAGCCCTGCAGCTTGCCCAGGGGCCGGGAGAAGTCGTAATAGAGCTGATACACCGAGTCCTCCTCCGTGGCGGCGATCGCCCGGAGGCTCGCTTTTTCCCAAAACAGGGCGCGCAGCGCCTTGCGCAGGGCCGGATGGTCGGAGATCTGCTCGGCGACGATGTCCGAGGCCCCCGCCAGGGCGTCCTCCACGGTGTCCACGCCCCGGTCCGGGTCCACATAGGCCGCGGCCGCGGCTGCGGGAGCGGGGCAGTCCCTGCCCTGGGCGAAGAGCAGCTCCGCCAGGGGCGCCAGTCCCTTCTCCCGGGCGACAGTGGCCCGGGTGCGGCGCTTGGGCTTGTAGGGGCGGTAGAAATCCTCCAGCTCCGCCAGAGTGGCACAGGCGTCCAGGGCTGCGCGGAGCTCCGGCGTCAGCTTGTCCTGGGCTTCGATGGCCTTTTCGATGGCGGCGCGGCGCTCGTCCAGGGTGCGCAGATAGCGCAGCCGCGTCTCCAGGGTGCGCAGGGCGGTGTCGCCCAT
Source organism: Oscillospiraceae bacterium (assembly GCA_902795095.1). The sequence continues at coordinate 6,635 of CADBKB010000056.1, read as the reverse complement.
CGATCCGTGCATCTCCTTGCGGTAGCGGGCGATGAAGGGCACAGTGCTGCCCGCGTCCAGCAGGGCGATGACGTTCTCGATGTGCCGCCGCTCCCGGCCGAGCTCATGGGCGAGAATGCTTACAATGTCCATAGGTACCTCTCAAATATCTCAGATTCGTGGGTCCATTATACCATGCCCCCGCCGCCGATGCAAACTGAGACCGAAAAGGCGGGGCATTGGCGGAAGCCGCGCGCGGAATAAACACAGGGCGCGCTGCGATTTGCAGCGCGCCCTTACTGCGCGGATCCGGGTTAATCTGTGGTCCAGCCACTCTGGCTCAGGTCCTTGGCAACGGCGGTCCGGGTGCGGAGGTCCGTCAGCTCATAGCGGGTCACCCGGGTCATGGAAGCTACCAGCCATCCTTCACGGAGATATGCGATAGAAGTCGTAGTCTGTCTTTGGCAGAACCATCAGGGCCGTGCCGTCCTGGGCGATCCTGGCCTCGCTGAGGTCGGCCTTGCCCCCTTCGCCCGCAGGGTGATTCTTTGCTGAAGGCTGAAGCATCTATGCTCCAGCGGGTCAGAGAAGCTTATTCTCCGATCGATTCTGTGCGGAGAATGAACTGCACGGAGTCGGCACCGTCGCCGCTTGCTCCGTCAAAGGAAGTATACTCCCGGCCAAGCGCCTGCACAGCCTTCAGGCGATCCACCAGCTCCTGCGCATTGTCCCCTATCAATTCAGAGAGCGCCTGGATTCCATCCTCATCAAATTCCGTCATGCCGTCCATCAATTCTTTGGCTCCGTCCAGAAGCCGGGCAACACCATCGTCCAGCTCGGAACCGCCATTGCGCAGCGCAGCCGTTCCTTCTTTGAGTGAATCGGTCCCGTCTGCCAGCTTTGCCGCACCTTCGGCCGCACCGGCAGCTCCATCGGCCAGTGTTCCGGCGCCATCGGCAAGAGCATCTGCCCCGGATGCTGCCTGGGCTGCCCCGGAACGCAAAGCGGAAGACCCATCCGCAAGCCGGGAAATGCCGCTGCCTGCCGCCGCTGCGCCGTCACTGAGCCGGGCAGCGCCTGCGGCGAGGTCGGAAGCCCCTGCCGCGATCTGTGCTGTTCCTTCCTTCAGCGTATTTGCTCCGCTGTGGAGCTCCGCAGCCCCATTGGACAGATCTGCTGCACCGGAAGAAACCGCGCCTGCCCCATCGGATACCTGTGCAACCCCGTCGGAGAGTGCGGATGCCCCTGTGCGCAGAGTGCCTGCGGCGGCTGCCAGAGAAGCAGATCCGTCAGCCAATGTCGACGCGCTGTGCGCCGCGTTGTCAATGCCGCCAGAGAGCAAACTGGAGCCCTTGGAAAGCTGATCTACACCGCTCATCAGCGCCTCGGAATCATCGCTGAGCGCGGCAAGTCCAACGAGAATCGCGCCCAGGTTTTCGTCGCTGACAATGGTGTCGATGCCCGCCTCCATGGATTGTGCGCCGGCACTGATCTGCTTCGCGCCGGCATCAAGCCTCTGTGCGCCGCCTGCAATACCGCCTGCGGCATTGCAGATGGAGGCGCCGTCGCCTGTCAGTCCCTGGGAAATTGCGTCGGCGCCAGCTTTGATCTGACCCAGCGCGGCATATGCGTCGTTGGCCTGTGCAAGATAGCCGCTCACATCAACGCCGAGCAGCGCCAGCTTGTCTGCATATGCGTTTGCTTTGGTCATCACGCCGCTCAGCGTTCCCTGGAGGCTCTCGGCAGCTGCGGAAATGCTCTCGGCACTGGCAGAGAGCTGCTGTGCGCCGGAGGCAATGCCATTTGCGGTGGACTGAATGGAGCCGCTGCCCCCGGTGAGACCGGCCGAAATCGCATCCGCGCCGGATGCGATCGCCTGAGCGCCGCCGTACAGGCTTTTCCCATTGTCGCTCTTCAGGGCATTGCCGACCAGCACCGTTCCCTGGTACAGCGCGTCGACGCCTGCGGGAAGCTCTGCCACGGAGGTCTGCATCTGCTTGAGACCGTTATCTATGTTCTTAGCGCCCGTCTGTGCGGATTGCAGCCCGTCGGAAAGGGCGGCCATGCCGCCGGAGACCTGCTGTGCGCCCGCATCCAGGGAAGCAGCGCCCGTTGCCAGAGCTTTCGCACCGCTGTCTGCGTCCTTTGCCCCTGCTGCCAGATCAGCAGCACCGTTTTTCAGGCGCTCTGCGCCACCGCAGAGTCGCGCTGCACCGTCGACGAGGGAAGCCGCGCCGGAATCCACCTGTGCCGCGCCACCGGCCAGGGCGGATGCGCCTTCCGCTGCCGCAGAAGCTCCGCTTACCAGGGCCGGTACACTGCCGTTCAGGGTCTGCATTCCATCATCCAGAGTCCCTGCGCCATCCGCCAGCTGTCGCGCGGCGCTGGCCATCCGGCCTGCACCCTGGGCGAGGGACCGGGAACCGGTCGCCAGACTGGTGGTCCCTTGGGCGAGGGCATCCGCGCCGGATTTCAGCGCACCGGCGCCGTCATCCAACTGCGCAATCCCGTCGGTGAGATCTCCGGTCCCATCAGAGAGTGCATCCAAACCATCGTAGAGCTCCCCCGTCCCATCGCGGAGCTGCCCGGATGCGTCGGTCAGCGCGTCCATGGCCTCCTTCAGATCGTCCAGCGTTTCCACATTTTCCAGATTCAAATCCTCAAGCAGGTTGTCGGAAATCACGGTAACGGTGGTCAAGAGCTCGAAATCCGTCACATCGGCTTCGATGGTCACCTGCTCCGGCAGATCAATGTCCACCGGATTGCCGTCCTTGCCCTCCAGCGTGTCGAGCCCGAGGCTCTCCTTGAGTCCCGGAAGCGCCATGCCGACTGCAATGCTCTGATCTCCGGTGTTGATGACCTTGCCACCGGTAACTGTGATGTTCTCCGCCCGGTCATTGTCCAGCATCAGTCCGGAAATCACCGTGAACGGCTGATACAGCGTAACCTCTTTCTCATCCACGGTCTGCTCGACGGCCATGTGGTTGACATAATCAAAGGTGATGGTCAGATGGCCGCTGGCTCCGGCCAGCGCCTCCGGCGCGATGTCCTTTCCGTCCAGCCGATAGGAGATGGTTGTGGATACAGGCAGTTCCTTCTGCGTGGTTCCCTGATAGTATACATCGCTGCCATCGGCCTGCCAGATAATATCTCCCCGGGCATCCTTCGTATAAGTCGCATCACCCTTCAGGGTTTCGATCCCGGACAGCTCCGTACTGTCCCGGAGCTCCGCTGCCCCCTCCGGATTTCTGAGCCATGCGCTGACGATGGTCTGTGTAGGATTGCCGGCAGCGTCCGCAACGACGTAGACGGTTTCGTCTTTTCCCGCTTCCTTGCTGTGGCGGGCGCCCAGAAGGGAATTTGCCGCATCTGTGATCTGCTCGATCTCTTCTGTCTGAACCGCTTCCGGTTCCTGCTTGCTGACGCCGCAGCCGGCGGCGCAGCTGAGGATCATCAGTCCTGCAAGCCCAATGGCCACGGTATGTTTCAATCTATCCTTCATAACGGAAGCCTCCTTATAGATTAGCTGAAACGGCAGTCCTTCTGCGCACTGCCTTTTTTTGTTTTTGTTCAGATGGCGATCTCCAACGGGTCTTCATAATGACTTTGTCAAACAGCAGATACAGGGACGGCAACAGCAGCAGCACCATGATCATGCTGATGATCGCACCGCGGGCCATGAGCCGGCAGAGTGCACCGATCATATCCACGTCGGAATAGATTCCGACGCCAATGGTGGCGGCAAAGAAGCCCAGGGCGCTGGTGAAGATGGACGGCAGCGAGGTGGACAACGCCGTAATCGTTGCATCCGTTTTGTCGTGCCCCCGGAGCCGCTCGTGGATATATCGCTCAGTCATAAGGATGGCATAATCCACCGTAGCGCCAAGCTGGATCGTTCCGATCACAATGGACGCCACGAAGGGCAGGACCTCACCCGTATAGCCGCAGATGCCCATATTGACGTAGATCGCCAGCTCAATGACCAGCACCAGCAGGACCGGCAGGACGGGAGAGTGAAGCACCAGCAGGATAATCACAAAGATTGCGCCAATGGACACGGCGCTGACCATTTTGAAATCCGAATCGGTGATGCGGATCAGATCCCTGGTGCACGGGGCCTCCCCAATGAGCATGGCGTCGGGATCGTACCGTTTCATGATCGCCTCCAGGGCGTCGATCTGTTTGTTGACGTTATCGCTTGCCACGGGATATTCCGTCCCGATCAGCATCAGCTGCCGCCCGCCGCTGGAGAGCGCCTGCTTCGCATCCGGCGGGACCCAGGCGCTGGGAATCCGGGAACCGATCAATGAATCCGCGGCAATGGCAAACTGGACGCCGTCCACATTCTCCATCTCGGAGAGCATTTGCTTCACGTCCTTTGACGGCATGTCTTCGTCCGCCAGGATCATGTGAACGGTACTCATGTCAAATGTGCTTTGCAGCTCCTGCTTTGCCGCCACAGAGGGAAGCTCGTCCGGCAGGCTCACATCCAAATCATAGTAGACGCCGATGTTGTTGTAGCCGATGACCGCGGGGATCCACAGAAGCAGCAGCACGATCAGAAACGCCTTGTTATGCTTTACCACAAAATGGGCAAAGCGTTCTCCGCGAATCGTCAGAGGCGTGTGCGCGGTCTTTCGGATTGCCTTATCAAAGGTCAGAATCATGGCCGGAAGAACCGTAATGCATGTAATGACGCCAAACACAACGCCCTTCGCCATTACGATGCCCAGGTCCATGCCAAGGGTGAAGGACATGAAGCACAGTGCAACGAAGCCGGCAATCGTCGTCAGGGAGGACCCGGAGACAGAACCGACCGTCTGTACAATTGCCTTGGCCATGGCGTCCTCCCGATCCTCGGTGTAGCTCCGCTGTTCCCGGTATGCATTCCAGAGAAAGATGGAGTAGTCCATCGTCACTGCCAGCTGCAGTACAGCGGCCAGAGACATTGTAATAAAGGAGATTTCCCCCTGAATGAAATTCGTGCCGAGATTGTAGACGATGGCAATGCCGATATTCAGGAGGAACAAAACCGGCGCCATCCAGGAATCCATGGTCGCAGCCAATACGGCGGCAGAGCACACCACCGCAATCAGCACATACCAGAACAGCTCCTGCTCCACCAGGTGCTTGGTGTCTGTTACGATGGCCGAGATACTGCTTAAAAAGCACTTCTTCCCGGCGATTTCCCGGATCGTATCGATGGCGTCCATGGTCTCGTCTGCCGAAGATCCGGTGTCAAAGAAGATTGCCATCAGGGTGGCGTCGTCGGTGTGGAATGCACTGTAGAGCTTTTCCGGAAGGATCTTCGCCGGAACGCTGATGTCCATGACGCTGTCATACCAGATCACATCCGCCACGTGGTCCACTTGCTCAATCTCTTCTTTCAGCGCCGCAACCTGGCTGTCCGTCATATCCTCAGCCACGAACATGGCATATGCGCCTTTTCCAAAATCGTCCAGCAGAATCTGCTGCCCCTGCATGGTCTCAATATCATCCGGAAGATAGTACAGGATGTCGTAGTTCACATGCAGGGTCACATAACCGAACAGCGCGGGAATCAATAGCATCGCGGCAATGATCAGCACTGCAATTCTGTGTTTTGAGATCCATAGTCCCAATTGGTACATCATCATGCCTCCTCAGAAGGAATTCTGACTATCAGTCAATTTTTATTTCACGGCGATTATAGCGCAAAAATGACCGTCAGTCAATAGATCTCGTGGAGAAAAATGAATTTCGGTCATTTTTACAAATTATCGTCTTTCCGAAGTCTGACCTTTGGTCATCTTTTTGTTTGACATTCGATTCTATACATATTACAATAAACCGTGATAAGAATGCGCTTTTTTCACAGGAGGGACAGTATGGGCCGTGTAGAAGAAAACAAGCTGCTGAAGCAAACCAATCTGATGGACACTGCGTTCCACCTGTTCACAAGCCAGGGCCTGACAAAGACGTCGATTTCAGACATCGTGGAGCGTGCCGGCGTGGCCAAGGGCACCTTCTATCTGTATTTCAAGGACAAATACGACCTCCATGAAAAGTTGGTCGTTCATAAAGCGGAACAAATCGTTCGGCATGCAATGGAGCACTCCGGCTATGAGACGCTTGAAGGCAGAGAGGACAAGCTTCTGGCAATCGTGGACGACATTCTCTTCCAGCTGCAGGGCAATCCGATCCTGCTGCGGTTTCTGGGCAGGAATATCAGCTGGGCAGTTTTTCAGAAGGTCTATGAAAAAACAGAAGCCGGCGCTTCCGGCTTCTTTGATGAGCTCCGCAGTGCATCCCCGTCGGTGCGCAAACGGATGGAGCTTGCATTGTTTACGGTCATTGAACTCGTCGGCGCAGCAAGCTATAGCGTGATCCTCAACGGGGAGCCGGTGAGCCTGGAGGAATATCTCCCCTACCTGCACGGTTCGATTCGGGCAATCATGGCAAGCTTCCGGGGCAATGAAACAGAACCCCCATCTTCAAACGCTTGCGCCGCTTTTCACGGAGATTTCATGAGCTGACGAAAAAACCGGATCCTGTCGGAGCTTCCGACAGGATCCGGCAATCTTTTTGATTGAACGCGAAGGGCGGGCCTTGCCCCCCTTCACTGTCCCCCTGCTGCTCTCTTTTTGCAGCCTTTCCTTCTGTTTCGGCGTGTCGCT
>CADBKB010000055.1 GCA_902795095.1 Oscillospiraceae bacterium | reverse complement strand
TGAGCGCTCTCGGCTGCTCGCCGATGACCCGGCAGGTCACGTCGGACGCGGATACCGGCTGCCGCCCGCCGATCAGGCGGCTGGGCGTCTGGTTTCCGGGATGGTGCAGCTGAACGAACAGCTTGGTGTCATAGGCATGGACGGCCTCGACCAGACGGTGGAGCTGGCCGGTCATATAGGGTTGGGTAACGGACAGCTGGTTCGGCGTGCCGACGCCGGTTTCGTCGTCAATGCGGGTGATTTCGGTAATGATCAGGCCTGTGCCGCCCTTTGCGCGTTCAGCATAGTACTTGATCATGCGGGGGCCGGCTTCGCCGGAATGCTCCGCCAGGGAGCAGCCCATTGCAGGCATCACGATCCTGTTTTTGAGCTCCAGATTGGCAATCCTGCCAGGCGCAAACAGCTTTTCGTATGGCATGAGTCAGTCTCCTTTTCTTTTTTTGGGGAGATCCCTGTTATGATTTTACTATGCTTTCATTGGGAAAGCAATCGTCTTTATGCCGCTTTTGGGAAAAATTTATCAAAAAGAATCATATATACGTTCTTTTCCTCATATCGACAAAAAAGAACCCGGCGCTTGCCAATGCGGCAGGCTCTGGGTTCTCTTTATCGGCTGTTTTTTAAATCATGACGATTTTTGTATCGAATTGGTGTAAAAACATCAAATCAGGCGTGTTTGGTGTACGGGTGGTGTAAGGGCATTTTTGCAATCCTTAAAATCAAATAAATCTATTAAGAAAGTGACGAAATAATATACAAAACTGGAGAACTTAAAACATTTAGATTGTATTTATCTGCTGCCGTGGCAGACAAACAGGATCCTGACCATTGCACTGGGTCTCCTTGGGTGTGGATCTTCGTCCCGGGGGGACGCAAAAATGATACCACAACGGGGCGGGAAAATCCACCCCCAAAAGAGAGAAGGGAAGCGCCGGCGCTGTGACGCTGCGGAAGGCGGAGCGGAGCTGATTTCTTCAATGCGCATGATTTCCAAAACGCTCCGAAAAATGATGCAAATTGTTAAAACGATACAATGATATCGAATAAAATCCCGTATTTTTTGTACAAATATCCTTGCGATGGATATTAAACCATGCTAATATATAATTGAGGAAATCTAACACCGAATTAACAAAAACTGGGAAGCCGCGCCGGCGACGGTGCGAATGTGAACGAGAAAAGAGACGATGATCATTGGAAGGAGACCGCAAGACCCCGGTCTCCCGCCGGAAACTGCGACACGCCTCCGGATACAGGCGGAAAGGAGAATGAAATGAGAAGAAAAACAGCCATCCGGGCACTGAGCTTACTGCTCGCCCTGATCATGGTGGCGGGGACGCTGCCGTTTGACGCGATCGCGTCATGGGACGACTATGAACAGTGCTATGAATACGACTGTCCAATGTGCGGTTGTACGATGAATTATTACTTCAATAAAGGCGACTATATGGACGTCACCGACTATCTTCTGTCAAATGACTACATATGCGTATTGTGCGGCGGATGTCATTATTGTTATGACGAATTTCATTGCAAAGACTGCGGCGCATGTCAGGAACACTCAACATCGTTTTGCGGTGAATGCATCCTCTGTGATCTTTGCTACGAAGGGGCGGATCACTGCAGAAAATGCCTGGGGCATTTCGATGAGGGCGATACCGGCCCGGAATGTGAGGAATGCACAAAGCAGGTGTGCATCAAGTGCCATAATGATAATAATGCATGGTGCAAATATTGCGGCGCATGCCTGGTCGGAAAGGAGGAAGACGGGGACATTTGCCCCAGCTTCGACTCCGTCGACGGATACTACGCCCATTGCCTCGAGCACTGCCTCCTGTGCAAGGGCTGCGTAGAATGCTTCCTGGAGGACCACGAAAGCTCATACTGCACGAACTGCGAGCACTGTTACGACTGCATTGAAGAAAAGGGCCTGCACTGCATCAACTGCAATGCATGCTTAGAGGTGTTTGAAAAGTGCAGCAAGGCGGACGAAGCGCTTTGCTTGGATTGTTGCGTGGAGTCCGGCGCCCACTGCCCGAGCTGCGGCGAGCACGTTGAGGAGTGGTGCCCCACCGGCGGCGAGGGCTCCCACTGCATGGAAAACTGCGGGCTGGATCCTTGCGATCAGTGCGGCAGGTGCTTTGACTGCGCCTCCCTCGGATATTGCGAGGAGTGCTATCTGTGCACGGATTGCTGTCTGGAGAACAGCGTCAGCGCCGGCTGCATCTGCGGCCTGTGCGTGGCGAGCTCGGAATTTGAGGACCATATCTGCCCGAACTGTGAGAACCCTGCCTGCAACACCGGTGAGGAGCTTTGCCAGTACTGCGGCCTGTGCGTCGACTGCTGCACGGACAATTCCGAAAGCGCCGGCTGCGCCTGCGGCATGTGCGTAGAGAACCCCGATTTTGAGGCGAAGGATCACCGCTGCGAGCAGTGCTGGGAGAGCTTCTCCTGCATGGAGGACTTCTGCGGCGACTGCGGCCTGTGCCTCCTGTGCTGCGCCGACAACTCCGAGAGCGCGGGCTGCGATTGCGGCGAGGCAGTGTGCATCGAGTCCAATTTCTGGGAGGATCACTACTGCGCCGAGTGCGGCCACTGCGTCATCCTGTGCGACTGCGACAGTGACTGCACCTGCGAAAAATGCAACGTGGGCGAGGGCTTCGAACACACCCACGTCTGGGATTCCGACGGTTTCTGCACCCTGTGCGGCGCCAGCCGGGACGGCCTGCCCATCATTTCTGTCCAGCCCCGCGAGATCATCCGCGGCAAGACCTCCGACCCGAACGGCGACTACTACGAAAACCAGTTCACCATCTCCCTGCGGGCGCGGGACGACGCCGAGTGCCAGTGGTACGTGAGTAAAACGGCGGGCGGAACGGGAACGAAGATTGAAGACTACTACGACGAGTATTCTGGCCACTACGCGACCTATGGCGCCGATACGAATACCCTGACCACCTGGATCCCCGCAGACGCCTGCTGCGAGACCTATTACTACTACTGCGCGGTGACCAATCCCGAGAACGGAAAAACCGTGCGATCCCGGAGCGCCAAGCTGGAGGCGGCCCACGACTATCAGTTCCATTCCATCAGCGCGACGCAGCACGCCAGAATGTGCGTGGGCGACGGCTGCGGAAAGGAGCCCGAGGTCAACCCGCCTTCCGACCACCAGTTCGGCCCCTGGCTGTTTGCAAAATACGCCACCGCCACGGAAACGGGGCGGAAAGCCAAGACCTGCGCGGTCTGCGGCCGCACAGAGTCCATCACCATCCCGAAGCTGGATCCGAATCACGTCCACAAGTATGAAGCCGCCTGCAGCGAGGACAACCCCGCAGCCGGCCACTTCCTGGTGTGCGACTGCGGGCGGAAGCTGGGGGGCATCCAGGCGCACAGCTGGACGCAGTGGGAGACGAAGGTTTTCCCCACGGCCACCAAGCCCGGCGAAAGCCGGAGCACCTGCACCGACTGCGGCTATTATGAGACCAAGGAGCTCCCGCCCATCCGCTACCACAAGCACTGGAGCTTTGATGAGGAGGAATCCGAGGAATATCTGCACCGCTATCGTGAGGATTACAATTCGTTCCAGCACTGGTTCACCTGCAGTGAGGTCGGCTGCAACGAAAAATTCGACACGGAGCCCCATGACTTTACGTATTCCGTGCCCTCAAACTGGCGGGCCAAGCCGGCGCCGGAGGCAAAGCAGGGCCGGCTCTGGGCCGAGTGCAAAACCTGCGCCTACACGCGGACCTACGACTTCGACTTCAAGGATATCCTCGTCATGGTCAGCCACGGCAAATCCAGCCGGATGCACCTGACCAAGGGCAGAGAGACCTTCACGATCTCCCCCAACCTGCCCGAGGGCTACAGATTCTACAGGTGGGAGATCAAGCACGGCGGGGAGTACCTCAAGATCGATGATCCCACCTCCGCCACCACGACCTGCTCCTACGACCGGATCGCCATGGGCTACGAGTTCAAGGGCGACGAGTTCATCTGGCTGGAGGCGAAATATGAGCCGATCGAGACCAGCGTCTACCTGACGAATCCGTCTACAAAAAAGAGAACCAAGCTGGAGTTCAACCACAGCATGTACAAGGACGGTTCCATGCACTACGACGGCTACGCGGATCTGAAGGACGACCCGGACCGCATCGCGTATTACAGCGACGACAACGTCCTGTACCTGAGCAACTACGACGGCGATTCGATCAATATCATCTCCACTTTGCCCACGGATTTCAAGGTCGTGCTGCAGGGCAAATCGAACACCATCACCACCAGTGGGCTCTACGGCATCCTTTTCAATATGGATGTGGGCGGCGATCTGGAGATCACGTCGGATACGGGCGGCAGGCTGAATATTAACATGAAGAGCGACCGGGGGATGCGCGGCATCTCCGGCAACGATTCCAATACAAACGGCCAGGGCAGCAGCGTCACCGTCTCCGGCGATGCAAAGCTGGATATCCGGCTCAAGACCGAGCAGCCCGGTCAGTATACGCCGAAAAACATGAAATTCACCTCCTGCGGCATTTACTCCAACCGCGACATATCCATCCTGGATCAGGCTGACGTGACCGTGAGCGTCGACGCCGACGTGACTCCCACGGAACGGCGCAGCTATGAGTGCAACGGCCTGCGGGCAAGGGATAATATCAATATCCAGGGCGATATTATGATCTATATGGATATCTGCGACAGCAATCGGAACGGCGGCGCCGCGTACCGCGCGAGGAATATCTTCTTTGACGCAGTGACAGATGCCGAGATGGACATCGGCAACACGGCCAAGCTGTTTTCCGGCACGGTGTATTATGACGACAGCCTGGCGTGCCATACCGAGGATATGGAGACGTACAAGAAGCATTTGATCTCCGACTCGCACCGGGTCACGCTGAGCGCGGATACGCAGGCGTATTCGCTCCACCCCCTGGGCAAATGGCGCAGGGACGACGCAGGGCGCCTGATCGTGGCGGAGAACGACATCGTCCAGTTCCAGCTCGAGATCGCGCCCGGCTACATGCCCGTGAAAAAGCGGTGCCTGGAGGTGACGGATCGCGACGGAGCCGTGCTCAGATATCCGAAGAAGACCCGGGGCAACACCCAGACCTACGAGATCGAGATCAAGGGCAACACCGAGCTGAAGGGGGTCAATCTCCAGAAGGTCGATCCCTTCCTCAGCAATTCCGGCAGCAATTCCGGCAGCATCTCCGCAAAGCCGGAGGACAAACTGCATCTGACCTATCAGGTCAAGAGCGCGGAATACAATTTCGCCAGGGCGACGAGCACCCCCGCCAATCCTCCCTGGATCTACGTGGAGAAGCGAAGCGGCAGCAACTGGAACGTCTTGGAGGGCGCCAGCGCGCCTCTTGCCATGAACGGCAGCATCGACTTTGTGGATCCCAAGGCCGCGAGCGTCGGCTCGACCGACGAGTACCGCTTCGCCCTGCCCATCGACGGACAGATCTATTACAGCAATACCATCCAGGTGCAGCGGGTGTACGATCCACCGCAGAAGCTTGCCACGGCGGTGGAGATCTACACCTTCCCCACCACGGCCATGAAAACGAAGAACGTGCAAAACGGCTATCCCGCCGCCTACGACGACGGCCGGTCCTGGCTCCGTCTGGACGGATTGAATCATATCCTGAACATGAAGAAAGACGGGAATGGGCCGTACCTCTACGAAACCAGCATGCTCCCCCTGGGCGGCGACTATACGGTGGCCGCGGAGTTCAACACCTTCACCGGCACGCTGGTTCTGTACGGGGATCAGTTCCGGGACGACCGGCACAGCGCCGGCGCCTCCGTCGGCGCCATCCGCACGGCGTCCGACAGCGAGGGCAACCTCGTCCTGGATATCCGGGGCAAGCTGACGGTGCAAAATGACACGACGGAATATTACCGCTCCGGCGGCAAGAGCGCCATCGAGCCCGCTGCCATCTCCAATCCCACCGGCGGCATCCGGATCATCAGTCCGTCCGGCAAGGGAACGATCAATACGATAAAGAACTACCTGTACATCATGTCTGTCTCCGAGCCCGACAACACGCACGCGGGCGGCGAGCTGGTCGGATTCACCAGCGTCGGCATTGACGCCGCCGGGGAGATCCGCATCATGGACAGGGCGGATATCTCCATTTATCCCGAGTGCGGCGCCCGGAGCACTGCCGATACGATGATCAGATTCGTGGGCATCCGGACCGGGCAGGATCTTCTGCTGGAGGACAGCGCCGCCGTCGAGATCATCACGAACGACGAGTACGATCAGGTCCGGGGCATTCTTGCGGAGAACGACGGCTCCGTGCTGATCCTTGACAGCGCCAGAGCATATATGGAGCTGCGGACCGACGGGGACAGCAGCCACACCATGGATTCAAGCGGCATCGAGGCCTACGACGTCGGCATTTATTCCGACGACGAAGTCTATCTCTTCCTCGAGCAGAACAACCCCGGCCAGCCAAGAGGCATCTATTCCCGCACCGGCGGCGCGGAGCTTGACGTGGCCGACGGCGTTGTGTGGATCGACGTCTACAGCGCCGACAGGGGAAGCTTCTGCTTCGGCGGCAAGGGCGAGGTCTCGTTCCAGTACGTGGGCTATGTCGACCTGGGCTGGATGGACATCGGCGGGAAGAAGGGCGGCATTTCCGAGAATGAGGTCAATGGCATCAGCGCCGAGGACGGCGTGACCGCCATCATCCCGCAGACGAGCTCCGGGCCCAACGGCGCTGTCTTCTGGACAGAGCATCTCTACGGGCTCGAGCCGCACACCCTCTCGGTGAATAACGACGACGGCGGCATCGGAAGACCGCCCTGGTTCCAGCTCAAAATCGGAAGCAATACGATCAATTACGGACGCGACTGGAGCTTTGACGCCCCCGCCGGCACGGAGGTGCTGCTGAGCCTGCCCGAGCCCTTGAGCGGAGCGCCGTACGAGAGGTTCGCGATCAATGCCGAGCTTCCCGTGACGCTCGAGACCAACGATCACGCCACATACAAATTCAAGTTCACAATGCCGGACTGCGCCGTGGAGCTGGTTCCCCTCCGGGAGGGCGAGGAATTCTACCGCACCGTCACCGTCCATGCCAACAACACCAACTATGCCGGCGAGGACGCGATCGTGGAGCAGCAGGTGGCCGACGGCGGGACCATGCTGCGGCCCTTTGCTCCGGGGGGCACTGAGGGCGTCCCGGGCTGGGCCTTCCTCGGCTGGTATACGGAGCCAAGCTGCCGGAACAAATTTGACTTCGCCCAGCCCATCACGAAGGATATCGACCTGTACGGCGGCTGGCGGCGGGTCAGATCGCAGATCCCCAACGCCGTCACCTTCGTCGCCAACGGCCACGGCACGGCCCCTGAGGTGCAGCTTGTGGAAACGGGCAAGACAGCAACCGTGCCGGACAAGCCCAAGGAGAGCGGCTGGCTCTTCGGTGGCTGGTATTCGGACAAGGCCTGCACCGAAAAATTCGACTTCGACACGCCCATCATGGGGGATATCTGGCTCTATGCCGGGTGGAGCAAGGCGCAAACGATCCCCTTCAACTGCACCGTCACCTTCGATGCGGGCGAGCACGGCGTATCGCCTCCGCCGCAGACCGTGAAATCGGGCGAGAAGCTGACAAAACCTGCCGATCCCACGGAGGAGGGCTTCGCCTTCGTGGGCTGGTACAAGGACGCCGAGCGCACAAGCAAGTTCAATTTCAACACCGCGGTCGCGGGCGACATGACCCTCTACGGCAAGTGGATCGAGGGCGAGATCATCGAGGTCGAGCCGGAGCCGCCCTTCCGCTTCGACGACGTTCAGGATGAAAGCAAATTCTACTTCACGCCGGTCTACTGGGCTTATGAGCACGAGCCGCAGATCACCAACGGCATCGACGCCACCCACTTTGGCCCGGACCGGACCTGCACCCGCGGCCAGGTGGTCACCTTCCTCTGGCGTGCGGCAGGCTGTCCAGAGCCGTCGGGCGGAACGAATCCCTTCGTGGACGTCAAGGAAGGCGCGTTCTACTACAAGGCGGTCCTCTGGGCTGTGGAGAAGGAGATCACCAAGGGCACCTCCGCCACCGCCTTCAGCCCGGACCAGGGCTGCACCCGCGGCCAGGTGGTCACCTTCCTGCACCGCTTTGCCGGAACGCCCGCGCCGGGCAGCACAGAGCATCCCTTCGTCGATATCCAGAGCAGCGCCTTCTATTATGAGGCCGTGCTCTGGGCGGTGGAGAAGAATATCACCAACGGCACCGACGCCACCCATTTCAGCCCCGGCGCCACCTGCACCCGCGGCCAGATCGTGACGTTCCTGTACAGAGCTCTGAAGTAACTCGCAATTCATTCATTCAATCAGGGATCCCGGGCCCTGCCAAAAGGCAGGGCTCGGGTGAGACTGTCAAAAAACTTGGAAGGCTTCACAATCGGAGGGAAGGAAAGTGTGAAAGGAAACCGTCAGGGTTTCCTTTCGCGTCCAATCAAACCGTTTCCCAATCTTTTCCAAAAGTTTGGAAAACGCACGCAGCGGGGCAAAAATACTTTTTTGACACGCTGTCCCGGGCCCTGCCAAAAGGCAGGGCTCGGGTATTTTTTCGCTGCCGCCTCCGCAGAAAATGCCCTTCAGGGCTTGACAATGGGCGGGGAATGCGCTAAAATACTTGCGCACAAGCAAATAGCGCACAAGTAAGGAGGCGATGTGCCGTGGACGACTACGCAATGCTCCGGCTGGACAATCAGGTGTGCTTTCCCCTCTATGCCTGCGCCAAGGAGCTGGTCCGGCAGTACGGGCCCTATCTGAAGAAGCTGAATCTCACCTACACCCAGTACATCGTCATGATGGTGCTGTGGGAGCGGGAGGAGGTCTCCTCCCGGGAGCTTTCCGAATGCCTGCACCTGGATTACGGCACGCTGACGCCGGTGCTCAAGCGGCTGGACCGGGCGGGCTATCTCACCCGGACCCGGGCCGCGGAGGACGAGCGGCTGCTGCGGCTGACGCTCACGTCGGCGGGCCGGGACCTGCGGGAGCAGGCCGCCGCCATCCCCCCGGCGATGGCCCGCTGCATGGGCTTGAGCCCGGAGGAATTCAAGACGCTGTACGCTTTGACCTACAAAGCGCTCGCCCATATGGAATCCAAAGCATAAGGAGGAATTACAGATGTCAACGGTATACGATTTTACAGTCAAAGACAGACAGGGCAATGACGTCAGCCTCCGCGACTACGCGGGCAAGGTGCTGCTGATCGTCAACACCGCCACGGGCTGCGGCTTCACCCCCCACTACGATCCCCTGGAGGCCATGTACCGGGAGTTCCGGGCGCAGGGCTTTGAGATCCTGGATTTCCCCTGCAACCAGTTTGCCAACCAGGCGCCGGGCACCGAGGAGGAGATCCACGACTTCTGCACCCTGAAGTTCGGCACGGAGTTCCCCCAGTTTGCCAAGCTCGACGTTAACGGGGAAGGGGCGGACCCGCTGTTTGCCTATCTGGCGACGGAAAAGCCCTTCACCGGCTTCGGCAAGGGGCTGAAAAATGCCGCGCTGAAGAAGTTCGCGGATCTGAACAACAAGGCCTTCGGCGACAAGGCGTACATCAAGTGGAACTTCACCAAGTTCCTGGTGGACCGGCAGGGCAAGGTCATTGCCCGCTTTGAGCCCACGGAGGATATGCAGGCAGTTCGCGCCGCAGTCGCCGCAGCGCTGTGAGCCGGAGGGGACGCAGCTATGAAATCCCTTGTGGCATATTTCAGCGCCCAGGGCGCTACGGCCAAGGTCGCCCGGGAGCTGGCCGCGGCCATCGACGCCGACCTTTTTGAGATTCGGCCCGAGACGCCCTACAGCGCCGCGGATCTGCGGTGGACCAACCCCTTGGCCCGGTGCAACCGGGAGAAGTTCGGGAAGAAGGACGTCCCGGTGGCGGGCAGGATCGACGGCTTCGCCGACTACGACACGGTCTATCTCGGCTTTCCCATCTGGTACGGCGGCGCGCCGAATGTGGTGAACACCTTCTGCAAAGGCTACGACTGGACGGGGAAGGAGATCACGGTCTTTGCCACCTCCGGCGGCAGCGGCATCGGAAAGACCGGCGAGAAGCTCTCGCCCTATGTCCGCGGCGGCCGGATCACGGCGGCAAAGCTGGTACACAGCGCCGCGGAGCTGATCTGAAGCCTCCCTCGGAAAGAAAACAGAACGCATTGCCAAGTGCCCGTTCGGGCGGCGGCAATGCGTTCTTTCTTATTCGGCGTCTTTCGGAGCGGGGAAGGCGAGGGTCACGGTGGTGCCTTCGCCGAGGGTGCTCTGCAGGCTGACCTTGGCGCCGTGGTACTGGGCGCCATGCTTGACGATGGACAGGCCCAGGCCGGTGCCGCCGATGCTCCGGGAGTGGCTCTTGTCCACCCGGTAGAACCGCTCGAACACCCGTTCCCTGGCGGCCTCGGGAATGCCGATGCCGGTATCGGCGACGGAGACGAGCACCTGGTCGTCCCGGCGGGCCACCTCCACACTGACGCTGCCGCCGGGGCGGTTGTACTTGATGGCATTGTCGCAGAGATTGTAGATCATCTCATTGAGCAGCTGCCACACGCCGTCGATTTCGGCATGCTCGCCCGTGACCGAAAGGCGCACCTCCTGCTGGGCGGCGACGGCGCGCAGGCTGTCGATCACATCCTCGCTCAGCTCATACAGGTCCACTCGCTCCGAGGTGGGCAGGCCGGCGTTCTCATCCAGCCGGGAGAGCTTGATGATATCCTCCACCAGGGCAATCAGCCGCTGGGCCTCGCCCTGGATGTTCTTGGAGAAGTCCACCACGGTCTCCGGGGGCACGGTGCCCGTGGCCATGAGCTCGGCGAAGCCGGAGATGGAGGTCAGGGGCGTTTTGAGCTCGTGGGAGACATTGGCGGAAAATTCCTGGCGCAGCTGCTCGCGCTGCATGCGCTCGGTGACGTCCAGCCACAGCAGCACCGCTCCCACTACCTGCCTGTGGGACAGGATGGGACTGGCGATGAACTGCCAGCTGCGACCGCCATAGTGGTAGCTCGCCTCGCTGCGCTCCCCGGCCAGGGCTGCCTCGGCGCCGGTAAGGATGCGCTCTCCGGCGCTTTCCGGCAGGCGCTCCCCCGGAGCTGCTCCGGGAAGCAGGGTCAGGGCGGCGGCATTGGCGCTGAGCAGGACGCAGTCCCGGTCCAGCAGCACGAAGCCCTCGCGCATGCTGTCGGTCAGCGCGGAGAATTCCTTCTGCTGGCGGTGCAAGGCCTCGATCTGCTCATCAATGGTCAGGCGCTGCTCCTGCATGCGGGCGACCAGCGGCGCCAGCTCGGGATAGGTGTGGATCTGCTCGGGCCGATCCAGGTCCAGATCATTGATGGGCGCGACGATCTGATTTGCCGCCCGGAAGGCGAGGATGCCCGACAGGCTCAGCACCAGCACGAATACCCACAGCACCGGGCTGACGGCGATCAGAGCGGCACGGACCGCGCTGACGGGCAGAGACAGCCGAACAATGCTGCCGTCGGGCAGGCGCTGGGCATAGTACATGGCTTTCACGCCTTCGGTGGCGGAATCGCGGGTGGCCTGGCCGCTGCCGGTGTCCATGGCCTGGCGCACCTCGGTGAGCGAGCCCTGGTTGGGCAGCTCCGGATTGCGGCTGTCATAAAGCACATCGCCGTTGGGATCGATCCAGGTGACCCGCTTGTCCGAGGGCAGATCGCGCAGGTAGGTGTCGCCCTCCAGGGCGATCCCCCGGGCCACATAGGCCGTTTCCTGGCGCAGGGCGGCGGCGGCCTCGTTCAGATTCTGGCGGTACTGCAGGCCGAAAAACAGCGCCGCGCACAGCAGAAGGGCCAGCGCGCCCACCAGAAAAGAATAGCGAAAGATTTTTCCTGTCATTTTGTCTCTCCCGGGGCCTGGAGCCGATAGCCCACGCCCCGCACGGTTTCAATGTATTTTCCTGCCTCGCCGAGCTTGGCGCGCAGGGTGCGGATGTGTACATCCAGGGTGCGGTTCTCCCGCTCCGGCGCCAGGTTCCACACCTTGTTCATCAGAACGGTGCGGGTGAGCACGGTGCCGCCCGCTTCCAGCAGCAGGTGCAGCAGGAGGAATTCCTTATAGGTCAGCGCCACGGGCTGATCGTTGACCCGGACTTGGTGCCGCGCCGGATCGACATACAGCACCCCCGTCCGGTATTCGCTCTCGGGGATCTGCTTGGCCGTGCGGCGCAGCACGGCCCGGACGCGGGCGATGAGCTCCATGATGCCGAAGGGCTTGGAGATATAGTCGTCGGCGCCGAGATCCAGGCCGTAGGCCCGGTCGTATTCCGTATTTCGGGCGGTGAGCATGATGACCGGCAGCCGGGCGGTCCGGAGCTGCGCGCGCAGCGTCGACAGCACGCTCAGGCCATCCTGCTGGGGCAGCATGATATCCAGCAGCACGAGCTCCGGCTCCGCCCGGTCCATGGCGGCCCAGAACTCCGAAGGCGTGGAGAAGCCCTCGGCCCGGAAGCCCTGGCTCTCCAGAGCATAGAGCACCAGCTTGCGGATGCTGTCGTCGTCTTCCAGAAGATAGATCATAATATCCCTCCGTTACAGGTCTATGATACCATAGCTTTGCCTGCCGGACCAGTGCGAAGGAAAGATTTTACATAGATTTAACGTAGGCTGGGTGGCGGATTTAACCTAATTTAGGATATGCTTAGAAAAAATAGAGAGGTGAAGGTATGAGTATTTCTCAAGTGATTGCTTTGCTCGGCGGTATCGCACTGTTCCTGTTCGGCATGAGCTTAATGGGCGACGGGCTCAAGAAGGTGGCGGGCAGCCGCCTGGAGCTGGTGCTCTATCGTCTGTCCAACACCACCCTGAAGGCCGTTGCGCTGGGCGCGGGCGTCACTGCGGTGATCCAGTCGTCCAGCGCGACCTCTGTTATGGTGGTCGGCTTCGTGAACTCCGGCATGATGAAGCTGCGCCAGGCGATCGGCGTCATCCTCGGCGCCATCCTCGGCACCAGCATCACCGGCTGGATCATCAGTCTGAGCTATCTGCCCGGCGGCGGCTCCGGCGTGCTGGGGCTGCTGTCCACCGCCACTCTGACCGGCGTGGTGGAGATCGTGGGCATCCTGATGCGGATGTTCGCGAAAAAGCCTGCCCAACGCCATGTGGGTGATATTCTCATGGGCTTTGCCGTGCTGATGTTCGGCATGAGCACCATGAGCGGCGCGGTTTCCAGCCTGGGCGAGCAGAGCTGGTTCACCGGGGCCATCACATCCCTGTCCCATCCGCTGCTGGGCATCCTGGTGGGCGCCGCCTTCACGGCCCTGCTGCAGTCGGCCTCGGCGGCGGTGGGTATTCTGCAGGCCCTGTCCATGACGGGCGCCATGCAGTTCTCCGCAGCCCTGCCTCTGCTGATGGGCGTGGCCATCGGCGCTTCGGTGCCGGTGCTCCTCTCCGCCCTGGGCGCCAACACCGACGGAAAACGCACCGCGGTGGTCTACCTGGTGTCAGAGGTGGTCAGCGTCATGGTCTGCGCCGCCCTGTTCTATCTGGGCGATACCATCTTCCGCTTCCCCTTCATGACTAGGACCATGAATCCCTTCTCCCTGGCCTTTGTCAATACGGCGCTGCGCCTTGCCATGGTGGTGATCCTCATGCCCTTCACCGATGTGCTGGAGGTGCTGGTGCGCATGCTGATCCGCGAGAAGGAGGATCCCTCCAAGCAGCTTCTGGTGCGGCTGGAGGAGCGCTTCATCGCCCATCCCGCGCTGGCCATCGAGCAGAGCCGCCTGACCATCAACGATATGGCGGTGTGCGCCGCCGACGCCTTCTCCGAGTCCGTGAGCCTGATCACGACCTATGACGAGGCTGTGTTTGAGCGGGTTCGGCAGAAGGAAAACGACGCCGACCGCTATGAGGACGCCCTGGGCTCCTATCTCGTCAAGCTGACAGGCCGCGAGCTGACCCGGCAGCAGAATGAGGACGTATCCAAGTATCTGCACACTCTGACGGATTTCGAGCGAATCTCCGACCACGCCCGCAACATCGCCGAGAGCGCCCAGGAGCTGCATGAGAAGCGCATCACCTTCTCCCCCGAGGCGCAGAAGGAGCTGAACGTGGTATGCGAAGCCACGAAGGAGATTGTGCATCTGGCGACCCAGGCCTTCATGAGCAACGATCTGACCCGGGCTGAGCGCATCGAGCCGCTGGAGGAGCTGATCGACCGGCTGTGCAACCGGGTGAAGCTGAACCACGTCGAGCGCCTGCAGCGCGGCCAGTGCACCATCGCGCAGGGCTTCGTGCTCAATGATCTGCTCACCAGCCTGGAGCGTGTGGGCGACCACTGCTCCAATGTGGCCGTCGCCATGATCGAGCTGGAGACCGACGCCTTCGACACCCACGAATACCTCGACCAGGTCAAGCAGATGCAGTCCCCGACCTTCATCCAGGCCTTTGAGGAGTACAGCAAGCGGTTCTCCATCTGATACGCCCCGGATCCCTGTACACTTCCTTTCGCCGACGGCCCGGCCAGGGCTGACCGACCGAAGGGTTATGAGACAAACAACAGACGCTTTTCCCGCCCTCACAGCGGGAGAAGCGCCTGTTCTTTTATGCGGGATATTCCGATCGGTATTCC
>CADBKB010000054.1 GCA_902795095.1 Oscillospiraceae bacterium | reverse complement strand
TCACCTTCCTGAACGAGACCGTGTGCGTCGAGCGCGACGAGGTGAGCGCATGACTGCTTTGCAGCTGCTCAAAATGCTCCTGCCGGAGCTGACCGGGCCCCTGGCCATGGCCTCCCTCTACGGGACCATCGCCCTGGCCCTGCTGACCTGCTTCTTCGGCTTCCGGCTGCGGCATCTTTGGTATGCCCTGCTGATCTTCGGCGTCGGCGCCCTGCTGGGCTACGCCGTGAGCCGGCTGTTCGTGCCCGACCGGGTATGGCTGTGCGTGCTCATCGGCCTGGGTGTGGGCGCTGTGGCCGCGGCCTTCACCTTCCGCATCACCCAGGCGGTGGTGTTCGTGCTGGCCTTCGGCTGCGTGTTTTCCCTGGTGGGCGAGGTGCTGGGCGACCTCTATCCCGTCGCCGCGGTCATCGCGGCAGTTGTGCTGGGCGTGATCGCCGGCGTGCTGGCGGCCCGGTTCCACCGATGGGTGATCATCCTGGTGACGGGCGTGTCCGGCGGCTGGCGCGCGGCGTCCCTGCTGGGGCGTGCCGTACCCTCCATGACCGCCCAGACTGTGCTGATCGTTGCCGGCGCCCTGGCGGCGGCGGGGATCATCTTCCAGTTCGTCACCACCAGAAAATTGGCGAAATAATTGGTGTTTCACCCAAACTTCAGTAATCATTCAAGGTTAGGAGCCTGAAAAATGATCTCTTGGATCCTTCGCGCTCTGGAGCGCCGCCACGGCGAGCTGAGCGCCGGGCCCGCCCGCACAGCCTGCGGAAAAGCGGCGGGCCTCATCGGCATCTGCCTGAACATCGCCCTGTTCGGGGCGAAGCTGGCCATCGGCCTGCTCTCCGGCTCGGTGTCCATCACCGCCGACGCCGTCAACAACCTCACCGACGCCTCCGGCTCGGTGCTGACTCTGCTGGGCTTCCGCCTGGCGGAGAAGCCCGCCGATGAGGATCATCCCTTCGGCCACGCCCGGGTGGAGTATCTCACGGGCCTGGCGGTGGCGGGACTGATCCTGCTCATCGGCGTGGAGCTGGGCAAATCCTCCATCAAAAAGATCCTGCATCCGGCGCCTGTGGCCTTCTCCGTGCCCCTGGCGCTGGTGCTTTTGCTGTCCATCGGCGTGAAGCTGTGGATGGCGCGGTTCAACCGCGTGCTGGGCAGGCGCATTGACTCGGCCGCCCT
This sequence comes from Oscillospiraceae bacterium, assembly GCA_902795095.1. The sequence goes on along the minus strand of CADBKB010000054.1, from coordinate 16,585 downwards.
GGGGGCCGCGGCCAGCGACAGCCGCAACGATGTGATCTCCACCGCGGCGGTGTTCCTGGCCTGCGTCATCGGCGCGCTCACCGGCGTGCATCTGGACGGGCCCATGGGACTGGCGGTGGCGGCGTTCATCGTCTGGTCCGGTGTGGGCGTGGCCCGGGAGACCATCTCGCCCCTGCTGGGCGAGAACGCTGATCCCGCCCTGGTCAAGGCCGTGGTCACGGATGTGATGGACCACGAGCTTGTGCTGGGCGTGCATGACGTCATGGTCCATGATTACGGCCCCGGCCAGAAATTTGCCACCCTGCATGTGGAAATGGATCGCCGGGAGGACCCCCTCGTCTGCCACGACGTCATCGACAACATCGAGCGGGAGGTCCTGACCCGCCACGGCATCCATCTGACCATCCACTACGATCCCCTGGAGATGGACGACGAGGAGACCGTGCGGCTGCGCGCCCAGGTGACGGAAATGCTCGGCGCGCTGGATCCGCGGCTCAAGATGCACGATTTCCGCATGGTGCGCGGCTCCGACCATACCAATCTGATCTTCGATCTGGTGGTGCCCCGGGACCTGGACCGCCCCACCCTCCGCCGGGCCATCGCCAAAGCCGCCGAGGAGCTTCCCGGCCGCTGCTACTGCGTGGTCACCTTCGATTCCCCGGCCTTCAATCCGAATTGACCCCGGCCCGGGCTGGGATTCTTTGGGAATATAAATTCTCCGAATCATACCGCATTCTTTATTGTTTATTGACATTTCTCTTATTATTTTCATCATTTTTGACAGGTCAACAGGAGGTACGTTATGCTTCAACTGGGCATCATAGGCGCCGGCCGGATCGGCCGGGTGCATCTGCAGGGCATCCGCACGGTGGACGGGGCGCGGGTCAAGGCCATGGCGGACCCCTTCCTCTCCGACGAAACCGCCGCCTGGGCGACGGAGCAGGGGGCGGCGCAGGTCACGAAGGATTACCGGCAGCTGCTGGCGGATCCGGAGATCGACGCGGTGCTGATCTGCTCCTCCACCGATACCCACGCGCCCATTTCCCTGGAGGCGCTGGCGGCGGGCAAGCATGTATTCTGTGAGAAGCCCATCGACCACGATCCCGACCGGATCCGCGCCGTCATGCAGGCGGTGGAGCGCACCGGCCTGTGCTATCAGGTGGGCTTCAACCGCCGCTTTGACCACAATTTCCGCGCCGTGCGCCGGGCTGTGGCGGCGGGGGAGATCGGCACGCCGCAGCTCATCAGGATCACCTCCCGGGACCCGGAGCCTCCCGGTCTCGCCTACATCCGGGTCAGCGGCGGGCTGTTTATGGACATGATGATCCACGACTTTGATATGGCCCGCTATCTGGCCGGCTGCAACGCCGCGGAGCTCTACGCCGAGGCCGCGGTGCTGGTGGACCCCGCCATCGGGGAGGCCGGCGACGTGGATACCGCCATTGTCACGCTGAAGATGGAAAACGGCGCCCTGGCGGTGATCGACAATTCCCGCCGCGCGGTCTACGGCTATGACCAGCGCTGCGAGGTCTTCGGCTCCGCGGGCATGGCCGCCTCCGGCAACGACGCCCCCAGCACCCTGCGGCTGAGCACGGCGCGGGGCGTATACGGGGAGAAGCCCCTCCGGTTCTTCCTGGAGCGCTATCTCCAGGCCTATGCCGACGAGGTACGCAGCTTCGTCTCCGCCATCACGTCCCGCAGCCCCGTGGAGGTGACCGCCGACGATGGCCTGCAGAGCGTGCGCATGGCCCTGGCGGCGAAGCGCTCCCTGCGGGAGCACCGCCCCGTCCGCCTGGAGGAGATCCCGGAATAAACCAAAAAAACCGCCCGGCAGCGGAACCGCTGCCGGGCGATATTTTTTTGAGGATCAGTAGACGACCACGCGGGTGCCGATGGGGCAGTTGTTGTAGATGAAGATGGCGATCTCGTCCGGGCAGCGGACGCAGCCATGGCTGAGCTCGGCGCTGAGGGAGGAGTTGCCGTAGAAGCTGCTGGTGCCGGAGTAGTACAGCCGCGTATGGAAGGCGATGCCGCCGTCAAACAGGGAGACGTAGTTGCAGCGCGAGACGTCTGTGCGGCCGCTGGAGGTGTCGTCAAAGCTCCAGTGGTGGGTCTTGGAGTAGATGGAGTAGACGCCGGGGCGGGTGGGGGTCTCGGGCGCGCCGATGGTGCACTCGCCGCTCTTGATGAGCTTCCAGTTGCCCTTGCTGCCCTCGAAGATGTTGACCGTGGTGGTGTACAGGTTGACCCAGACCAGATACTTCGTGGAGCTGGAGTAGTCGTGGAGCTGGTTGACGAAGGCCTCCTTGGCCTCCAGCGTGTAGCTGACGTCGTCGTTGTGATAGGTCCGCCAGGAGACACGAATCGCCGAATCGGAGACCCAGCCGCGCTTGCCGCTCTTCGTCTCGATCAAGGAGGTGGAGCCGTTGGACTTGATGAAGTAGACGACTTCTCCCTTCTCCACAGAGGTGACGTAGCCGGAAAGGGAGCTGTAGGCGTAGACACTGGTGGACCGCAGGATCGTGGCGTTGACGTTGCAGGTGCGGATGCCCTTGGCCAGCGTCAGCGGGGTGCTGTTGCCCATGGTGCGGACCTTGAGCTCGCCGGTCACGGTCTGGCCCTGGTAGGCGATGGTGACGGTGACGGGATGCTCCTCCACGGCCAGGTAGCGCTGGCTCGGCGTCACCTGGCAGGAGAGGGTCGCGCCCTCGGTCAGCCGGAAGTTCTTGTCCTGCTTGACGAGTTTGCCGTCACAGTAGTAGCTGACGGTGCAGATCCGCACGCCGTCGGGCACGCCGAAGACCTGGGTGGTGTTCACGCCGGTGACGGTTCCCGTGGCGGTCACGGTGGGGATGTCGTAGTAGGCCTCGACCACGGGGCCCGGCCGGATGCTGACGCCGTCGAGGCCGGCGTCGATCCGCTCGACGGTGGCGCCCACGGTGGGCTGAACGGTCAGGTCGCGGTTATATTTGTAGAGGGTGCCGATGCTGCCTGTGCCGTCGATGGCGGTGCATTTGTTGAAGGCGTAGACGGTCTCGGCGGCGCCGTTCAGAGTGAGGGCGGCGCTGGCGCGCGCTTCGGTGACGGCCGCGTCCTGGGCGATGACGCTCTTGCCGCTCAGGCAGACGACCTTGCCGTAGCTGCCATGGAGCGTGGCCGCGCCGTCGAGGACGGCGACGTCGGCCTTGGCGCTGAGCTCGGCGCCGTCGTGCAGGCAGTTGGCCTGCTTGACGGGATTCTTCAGGGTCAGGGCGGTGGGGCTGCACAGGCTGACGACGGCGGCGTCGGTGCCGACAGCGGCCTTCGCAGCGTTGTGCAGATGAAGCACCAGGCGGCCCGTGACGCCCAGGTCATTGAGGTTGAGGTCGGCGTCGGGGCTGCAGATGATCAGATCGCCGTTGATCTGCTTGCCCTCCAGCTTGTCGGCGGGGCCGGTGTAGAGGCAGCGGCTGCCGGTGAGCGCGTCGGGGTCGTCGGTGATGCAGTCCAGGGCGTTGTAGAGCACCTGGGCCAGCTCCTGACGGGTGATGAAGCCCTTGGGCTTGAGGCTGCCGTCCTTGTAGCCGTTCACCAGGCCCGATGCGAGCATGCCGGCCATGGCGTTGGCCGCCCAGGCGCTGACCTGGGCCTTGTCCGGCGCGTTGTCCAGGGCGGCGGTGTCGTCGGCGATCACGCCGAAGGCCCGGGCCAGGACCACGAAGGCCTCCTCGCGGGTGATGCGGTTGGCGGGATTGAGCTTGTTGCCGCTGCCCTTGTAGATGCCCATGGCCACGGCCTTTGCCATCTCGTCGTGGTACCAGGCGCCGGCGGGGACATCCACAAAGCCGGACAGGGTGTCGAGCTTCTGCACGCCGAACAGGCGCACGAGCATGGCCGCCAGCTCCGCGCGGGTGGCGTTGGCGGTGGCCTGCAGGTCGCCGTCCTGGTTGCCCTTGAGGATGCCGTGCTCCACGCAGAAGGCCAGCGCGTCGTGGGACCAGCCGTCGGGGATGGCGATCTCAAAGCGCACCGCGAGGGTCCGGGTCTCGGTCTCAGATCCGACGGCGGCGGTGATGACGATGGCATTGTCGCCCTGGACCAGACGCAGGGCATAGGCGTCGTCGGCGGGCTCCACGGCCTCGCCGTTGAGCGTCACGGTGATCTGCGCGGATTCCGCCGGGGCTTCGCCCTGCAGGACCTGCACGGTGAGGCTCTGGCGGGGATTGTTCACCACCTGACCGTCGCTCAGGCTGGCGGTGACGGTGATGGGCTCGCCGGGAACGACGTCGCCGGGGCCGGGATCGTCCGGATCGCCGGGGCCGGGATCGTCGGGATCGGCAGGGGCCGGGTCCGCGGGGGGATCATCGTCGGGGCTCTTCTCCCCGGGCTCGCTCAGCGCGGGCAGGGGATCCGCCGGATCCTCCGGCTCCAGGGCGGCCGCGGCGCACTGCATGACCAGCAGAACGCTGAGCAGCAGCGCGAGCAGGCGGAGTGCTTTTTTGTGTTTCATATCCATTCCTCTTTCTTCGCAGCGCCGGATGCCGGCGCGAACCATTGTATTTCATGAACAGTATACATAAAATTCAGCGGTGAATCAATACATGATTTACGATTTTTTCGGCGCGTATGAACTGTTTTTCATACCCGTGTTTCACCAATGCCGGGCGGGCGCATAACATGGAATGAGCGGAAACGCTGATTCTATCAACGGGAGGTCGACGTTATGTCCTGTAATTCCTGCAACGGCAGCGGCATCTTTGCCTACGGCAGCAGCTGGTGGTGGATCCTCATTCTGATCGTGGCGCTGGTGCTGCTGGGCGGCAACGGCTGCGGCTGCAACGGCGGCGGCTGCGGCTGCAACGGCGGCTGCGGCTGCGACAACGGCTGCGGCTGCTGACGGATCGCAAAGGCTCCGGCCGCCCCCGGGCGGCCGGAGCGATGGGGAAGCGAAAACAGCGCCCCGCGGCGCGTGTGCAGCCGCGGGGCGGAGGTTATTCGGCTGGAAGGGCCTTTTCCGGCACGTAATTATCCAGATAGTACCGCAGGATGGCGCGGCGGGTGATGATGCCGATGAAATCGCCCTTGTCGTCCACCACGGGGACGAAATTCTGGTCCGTGGCGGTGCGCACCAGCTCGAGCATGTCGGTGGTGACGTTCACCGGGGCGTTGTCCCGGCGGTGGGGGATCTCCATGATGGAGTGCTCTGTGGTCTTTGCCATGTCCATATCGCACATGTTTTTGATGGCCCAGAGCAGGTCGCCCTCGGTGAGGGTGCCGCGGTAGACGCCGGCGCGGGTGAGAATGGGCAGGGCCGCGTAGCCGAGGGTCTCCATGCGCTCGATGGCCTGGCGGATGGTATAGTCGTCGAATAGATAGCTGCATACGGCCTTGGGGGTCAGAAAAAACAGCAGGTTCACAAAAATGGGCTCCTTTCGTTCTGGAGTACTTCCATTATATCACATTTTCAGCCGACGAACAGACGTCCCGGCGACTTTCTCCCAAAGCGACAAATTCCTTCGGCTCCCGGCCTGTGCGAGCGTCGGTTTTTTGGTGATTCAAACGAAAACGGGAAGTTGCCGCTTGTGGTTCTCCGGGGATTGATGTATAATGGAGCCAATCATACAGGTTTCTGTGAAACCACGGGAGGCTACTATGAAACGCACGATCGGACTGTTCATTCTTGCGGTGCTGCTGCTGGTTTTCACCGTCCAGGCAGCCGACACCGTCAGCGTATCCGTAGAAGAGCTGGGCCTGCGCATCGATCTGCCGACGGACTGCTCGGTTTTCACCCGCGCCACCCAGGCGGAGGATCCCGCCCTGGCGCAGTACGGCATCCCCATCGACCAGTTGAAGCAGATTTTTGAGCAGGGCAACATCTATCTCGACGCGCTGGGCGACGATCCCGCCTTTGAGTTCCTCATCACCATGACCCCCAACGCGGTGAAGGACATGAGCCAGTTCGACGAGCAGACCCTCGAGAGCATGCTGGATCTGCTGCGGGACCAGTATGAGTCCCGGGGCATCCAGGTGACGGAGCTGGTGCGCTATGCCCACCCGCAGGCGGTCTTTTTCCGCACCACCGGCCACACCGAGCTGTCCGGCAATCTGACCCAGATCCAGCAGTACTATACCGTTCATAATAATCAGGCCATCAACTTCACCCTGCAGTACCAGGGCGAGCAGATCCCGGAGGAACACCTGGCGACGGTCCAGGCCATCATCGACAGCGTGATTTTTGAGGAAGAAGCCGCCGAGACGCCGGCGGCGGAAACCGAAGCCCAGCCCGAGGAAGAAGCCCCCGCCGCCGAGGAGCCGGCGGAAGAGCCGACCGAGGATGCGGCGCCGGAGGCCGACGAAGCGCCGGCCGAGGACGCCGAGACGCCGATGCTCATCGCCGAGGCCGACGAAGATGCGTCCGAGGATGCGCCCGCCGCGCCCGCTCCGGCAAAGAAGAAGGGCTTCCCCACCCTCTGGGTGGTCCTGGGCCTGGCGGCGATCGGCGCTGTTCTCGGCGCCGTGCTGCGCGGCAGGAAGAAGCGCTCCGCGCCGCCCGCCGCAAGCAATGCCGTTCCCGTCACGCCGCCCGCCGCCCCCACGCCGCCGGCAGCCCAGGCAGCCGCGGCCGCGGCCGCCGGTGCGGTGCAGACGGCAAAGCCCGCCGTCCCGGAGGCCCCCGGGAAACGGGTGTGCGCCGCCTGCGGCGCCGCGCTGGCCCCCGATGACCGGACCTGCCCCTACTGCGGCACCGCCGTCCAATAACCCATCATAAAAAATGCCCCGGCCGCCGCTGCGCCTTGTCCATCCGGACAGGGTACAGCGGCGGCCGGGATCGTATCGGGCGGCAGGCCAGCCTGCCCGCCGCCGGGGACTACGAGATCTTCACCGACTCCATGTTCTTGATCTGCAGCTGCAGCTTGTCGGCGATCAGGGCAATGAACTCGCTGTTGGTGGGCTTGCCCTTGGCGTTGGAGACAGTGTAGCCGAAGAAGCGCTGCAGGGTCTCGATGTCGCCCCGCTCCCAGGCCACCTCGATGGCGTGGCGGATGGCCCGCTCCACCCGGGAGGAGGTGGTCTGGAAGGTCTTCGCCACCTGGGGATAGAGGACCTTGGTGATGGAATTGATCACGTCCATATCCTGCACCGCGATCATGATGGCCTCGCGCATATACTGGTAGCCCTTGATGTGCGCCGGGACGCCGATCTCGTGGATGATGGAGGTGACCATGGCCTCGATGTTGACGTCGGCGCGGCTGCGCTGGGGCTTGCCCCGCCGCTGGCAGAGGCTCTCGCGCAGCTCCTGCAGCCGCTCCACCACGGCGCGCAGCTCACAGGGCCGCAGAATGAAGTACTGGGCGCCCAGACTGGCGGACATTTCCGCCACATAATCCGTGACGAAGGGCGAGAGCACCACCGAAACCGGTCTGCGCTCGAGCTCGTTGGCCGCCTTGAGCACCGCGATCCCGTCCGCCTTCGGCAGCATCAGGTCCAGCACCATGAACTCCGGACGGCAGGTGCGCACCAGCTCGATGGCGCTCTGTCCGTCGCTGGCGGTCCCCGCCACGGTAAAGCCCTCGATCGCGCGCAGCCGCTGGGCCATTTCTTCACAAAATGCCTCATTGCTGTCGGCAATCAGGACACTGTAGCATCGTTCCATTGCGTTTTCCCCCGTAATCCAAATTCGTTATCCGCCCGCAACCGTTCTTGCGCCGCTGAAACAAATCTACCACACTTTTCCTTTCAATGCAATACAAATCAGACATAATTGCCATAAAGTTTTCTGCAAAGTTCGACATGTTTGTTAATTATGCCGGTTATTCGCCGTGAAAACGATTTGCACTTCGTCTTTTTTCGACGATGTGGTACAATAGAAAAAACCATCATGAGAGGAGGCGTCCAGATGAAGCGGCTGCTTGCCCTGTTTCTGGCCCTGTGTCTTCTGCTTGGCGGCTGCTCCGGCGCGGAGATGCTGCACCGGATCCTGCGTAAGGACCGGGGAACCTTTGCCCGGATCGTCTCCACGATCCGTAATTACGACACCCTCCGTCCCTTCCCGGACATGCCCTATGAATCCCCCGACGCCCAGGAGCTCAACGGCGTCTTCGGCAAGGCCCGCACCCTGGCGGAGCAGGGGGAGGACGCCGACGCGCTGATCGCCGCCCTGGACCGGGCCTTCGACGCCTACAATCAATTCTATACCCTCGATACCATCGCCATGATCCGCTCCGACGCCGACCAGACCGACGAGTACTACCGCAGCGAGTACGACCGCTGCGAGGTCATGACCGCCCAGGTGGAGCAGTGGCGCGAGCAGATGCTGCGCGCCTGCGCCGCCAGCTCCCTGCGTCCGGTGCTGGAGCACCGGGGCTACTTCGGCCCGGGGGAGCTGGACGAATACGAGGGCGAGGAGGCCTTTGACGACGCCATTGTGGCCCTGTACCAGCGCGAAAGCGAGCTGCTGGCGGAGTACCGCGCCCTGATGGCCGACGACGCCGTGGAGATCGACGGCAATACCATGAGCCTGAACGAGTACCTGGCCCGGGAATCGCTGAGCGAGGAGGAATACCGCGACGCCTACCTCGCCTGGCTCGAAAAGGTGAACGGCGAGGCCGCCGGCATCTACGCCGAGCTCCTCGGCGTGCGCATCGAGATGGCCGAGGCCATGGGCTACGACAGCTATGAGCAGTACTGCTACGACTACTATTACCGCGACTACACCCCCGACGAGGCCCGGGACTGGCTGGAGGAGATCCGCCGGGAGCTGGGACCCTACCGGCAGTCGCTGTTCGATACCGGTGAATACGATAAGCTGGACTACCCCGTCCTGTCCGAGCGCCTGCTCCGGAGCTATCTGGGCGACGTGATGGATTCGCTGGGGGGCGCGGCGTCGGAGGCCTTCAACTTCATGTGCGACTATGAGCTGTGGGACGTCACCCCGGATATGCGCAAGGCGCCCGTATCCTATACCGTCTATCTCTACAGCTACGATACCCCCTACCTGTTCGCCGACACCTACGGCGACATCGAGGATCTGCTCACCGTCTCCCACGAATTCGGTCACTTCCTGGCGGGCTATTCCCTCGGGATCTGGGACACGCCCCTGGATCTGGACGAGACCTGGTCCCAGGGCATGGAATTCCTGACCCTGGAGGGGCTGCGGGACATGCTGCCCAATTATGACGAGCTGCTGCGCATCAAGCTTCTGGGCGCCGTGGACGCCTACACCACCCAGGCCTCCTACAGCGCCTTCGAGCAGGCGGTCTACGCCCTGCCGGAGTCGGAGCGCACCGCGGAGCGCTTCAACGAGCTGTTCCTGGAAACCCAGCGCGACTACGGCCTGATCGACGGCGACGAAGAAACGGCGGCGCTCTGGTGGACCCAGGTGGATCACCTGTTCGAGATGCCCTTCTATGTGGTCAGCTACTGCACCTCCGCCGACGCGTCCATGCAGCTCTACCAGCTGGCGCTGGAGGATCCGGAGGAAGCCTGGGACGCCTACAATGTCCTGATGGAGCAGTGGGATCAGCCCTTTGCCGACGCCCTGGCGGAGGCCGGGCTGGAGAGCCCCATGGAGCCCGGCCACGCCAAACGCGCCCGGGAAACCATCGAAGCGCAGCTCCCGGACTGACCGGGCGGCGCCACGCAAACGAATAAAAAACCGTCTCCCCGGTGGAGGCGGTTTTTTATAGGATCGTTTTCAGTTCCGCGAGGCTGTGGATGGTATAGTCCGGCCGGATGCCGTCCCGGGGGGCGCGATTGCGGTAGTTGAACCAGCAGGTGGCGATGCCGGCGTTGACGCCGCCCTGGATATCCGAGCTCAGGCTGTCGCCCACGATGATGGCCCTGTCCCGGCGGAAGCCGGGGATCCGGGCGAAGCAGGCGTCAAAATATGCTTTTTCCGGCTTGTGGTGCCCGATGCGCTCGGAGATGAAAATATCGTCGAACCAGCCCGACAGCCCCGCGTCGCGGAAGCGGCTGTCCTGGGTGGCGGCCACGCCGTTGGAGGCGATGTACAGCTTGTATTTCGGCCGGAGGTAGGCCAGGATGTCCTCCGCCCCCTCCACCAGAAAGGCATGCTGCCCCAAAAGGGTCTGGTAGGTGTTCTCAAACACCCGGGGATCGATCTCCGCGCCCAGCCGGGCGAAGAGGATCTCGAAGCGCTCGATCAGCACCCGGTCCCGGGTGATCTCGCCCCGCTCCATCCGCTCCCAGCAGCTCTGATTGATGGCGCTGTATCGCCGGATCAGGTCGTCCGTCGGCGCCAGGCCGAAGCGGCGGAAGCTCTCGCTGATGGCGGCGCGCTCGGTCTTGAGAAAGTCCAGCAGGGTATCGTCGGCGTCCAGAAAGACAAACTCATACATCGCGCTCCCTCCGGTACAGCTCGTTGGCCAGGGCGCCGAACTGGGAGATCGACAGGGTCTCGCAGCGCACGGACGGATCGTGGCCGCAGGCCAGCAGCGCCTCGGCCACGCTGGCCTTGCCCAGCGCCGGCCAGGCGGAGGCCAGGGCGTTGCAGGCGGTCTTGCGCCGCATGGCAAAGCCGCCGCGCACCGTGCGGAAGAAGGCCGCCTCGGACAGGAGCTCGCAGGGCGGCGCCTCCCGGACGTTCAGCCGGATCACGGCGGAGGTCACCTTGGGGCGGGGCACGAAGCAGTCCGGGCTCACGTCGAAGAGGATCTCCGGCTCGGCATAGTACTGGCAGAACACGGTGAACGCCGAATAGTCGGCGGACCCGGCCTTCGCGCAGATCCGCTGCGCCACCTCCTTCTGCACCATGACCGTCACGGAGGAGAAGGCCCGGGATTCCAGCAGGGCCGTGAGAATGGGCGAGGTGATATAGTAGGGCAGGTTGGCGCAGGCCATGGGGCGCAGGCCGGCGAACTCCTCCGCCACCAGGGCCCGGAGGTCCAGCTTGCGCACATCGGCGTATTTCACCGTCAGATTCTCAAAATCGCCCACGGTTTTCTCCAGAATCGGCGCCAGGGACGTGTCCACCTCGACGGCGCACACCTTCCCCGCCCGCAGGCACAGCTGCTCGGTCAGGCACCCGATGCCGGGGCCCACCTCCAGCACGCCGCAGGTTTCATCGACACCCGCCTCCTCGGCGATGCGGGCGGGCACCCAGGCCCGGGTCAGGAAATTCTGCCCCTTGGCCTTGGAAAAATGGAAGCCGTGGATCTCCAAAAGGGCACGGATTTGATTGATGTCACATAAGTCCATAAGCGCTCCTGTTGAAAAAGCCGCCGAAAACGTGCGTTTCCGGCGGCATGATTTGCGGTTTATCCGGCGTGCTTGGCCTTGGTGGGATTGTCGGGGGCCTCGATGCGGCGGATGTCGGCGCCCAGGGCGCGGAGCTTGTCGATGAAGCACTCGTAGCCGCGCTCGATATAGTGGGCGTCCTCCACGACGGTCTCACCCGAGGCGGCCAGGCCGGCGATGACCATCGCGGCGCCGGCGCGCAGGTCGCAGGCCTTGACCACGCTGCCGTGGAGCTTCTCCACACCCTCCACCACGGCCATCTTGGTGTCCACCTGGATGGACGCGCCCATGCGGTTGAGCTCGGAGCAGTAGCGGAAGCGGGTGTCGTAGATGCCCTCGGAGATGATGCTGGTCCCCTGGGCCAGCGCCATGCACACGCCCACCTGGGGCTGCATGTCCGTGGGGAAGCCGGGGTAAGGCATGGTCTTCACATGGGCCCGGCGCAGGCGGCGGACCTTCTCCACGCGGATGGCGTCGTCATACTCCGTGACCTTGGCGCCCATCTCGCGCAGCTTGGCGCTGATGCAGTCCAGATGCTTGGGGATGACGTTGCGCACCAGCACGTTCCCGCCCACCGCGGCGGCGGCGGCCATATAGGTGCCGGCCTCGATCTGGTCGGGGATGATGGAATAGAAGCCGCCGTGCAGGCCCCGCACGCCGCGCACCTTGATGACGTCGGTGCCGGCGCCGGAGATCTTGGCGCCCATGGAGTTGAGGAAGTTCGCCAGGTCCACGATGTGGGGCTCCTTGGCGGCGTTCTCGATGATGGTGGTGCCGTTGGCCAGGACTGCGCCGATCATGATGTTCATGGTGGCGCCGACGCTGACCACGTCCAGGTTGACGCGGCCGCCGGGCAGATACCCGTCGGGCGCGGTGGCGAAGATGAAGCCGCCGTCCTGGCGCACCTCGGCGCCCATGGCCTCAAAGCCCTTGATGTGCTGGTCGATGGGCCGGGGACCGAAATTGCAGCCGCCGGGCAGGGCCACCTGGGCATGGCGGAAGCGGCCCAGCTGCGCGCCGATGAGATAGTAGGACGCGCGGATGCGCCGCACCAGCTCCATGGGTGCGACCATGTCGTGCACGCGGGTGCAGTCGATCTCCAGGATGTTCGGGCTCTGGCGGCGGATGACCGCGCCCATGTCGGACAGGATCTCCAGCAGGAGCCGGACGTCGGAGATGTCCGGCACGTTTTCAATTTTACAAACGCCGTTGACCAGCAGCGTCGCGGGCAGGATGCCCACCGCCGCGTTCTTGGCGCCGCTGATGACGACCTCGCCCTCCAGGGGCGTGCCGCCGTGAATCAAATATTTAATCACATGAATACCCTCTTTGGTAGGAGTATGTGCGGATTTCCGGGGTCTTAACAATCCATAATTCGCCATCATAGCGATAATTCATAGGATAATATACCATAGATTGGCCGTATTGTAAAGGGCTAATTTACATAATCCGGCATTATCCGCGCCGCAGACCCTTCGGGTAGTGGTTTTTCAGCACGCCGGCGGCGCCCTTTCCCCAGCCGAGGCCATAGCCGTCCACCCGGACGAGGACCCAGCCCCGCAGCGCCGTCGGCAGGGTCTCGCCCCGCAGGAAGCGGGCGATCTCCGGGCTGTCGGCGGGATAATCGACGGCATTTTCCGCCGCCGGAAGCCACAGGGCCAGGGCGTGGGCGGGCTCGAAGCGGCCCTTTTTCAGCTGCCCCAGCTCCAGTCCCGCCCGCAGCACCCGCGCCCCGCCCAGCTCCGGCGTATCCGGGGGCAGCAGGTACAGCGTCTGCCCGAAGCGCACCGCGCCGCCGTCGGGCAGCGGCGGCAGCTGCGAAAGAAGCTCCCGGCTCTCCGGCGGCAGGGCCTCGATTCTCTGCAGGGGGATCTGCGGACATGCCGGTCCGTCCATCCGCCGCAGCACGGCGGCGAACTGCCCCTCTCCCCGCAGCCGGTGGGGCCAGAGGCGGTACATGCCGGGCGTATCCGTCAGCCCGGGGGCAAACCACGGCGCCTCCACGGTCTCGGGGCGAAATTCGGGATGCTCCTGCAAAAAGGCTTCGATGACGCCCTCGTTTTCCTCCGGGGCGAAGGTGCAGGTGGAGTAGACCAGCCTGCCGCCGGGGCGCAGGAGCCTTGCCGCGGCCTCCAGGATGCCCCGCTGGCGCGCCGCGCACATGGCGACGGTGGCCTCGCTCCAGTCGGTCAGGGCGGCCTCCTCCTTGCGGAACATGCCCTCGCCGGAGCAGGGCGCGTCCACCAGCACCCGGTCGAACCAGCCGGGCAGCCGCTCCGCCAGACGCTCCGGGGTCTCGTTCAGAACCAGGGCGTTGGCGATCCCCAGGCGCTCGATGTTGCCCGAGAGGATTTTTGCCCGCTTGGGGCTGATCTCATTGCACACCAGGATCCCCCGGCCGTCCATGGCCCGGGCGAGCTGGGTGGATTTGCCCCCCGGCGCGGCGCACAGATCCAGCACCCGCTCCCCGGGCTGCGGATCGAGCAGGGCCGCCGGGGCCATGGCGCTGGGCTCCTGGAGGTAGTACACCCCCGCGTCGTGCCAGGGATGCAGGCCGGGCCGGGCGGCGGGATCGTAATAATAGCCGTGCGCCGCCCAGGGCACGGGATCGAGGACGAAGGGCAGCGCCGTGCGGTCCGGCCCCTTGTGAAAGCGCACGCCCACCGCCCGGGGGCGGTCGTAGGACGCGAAAAAGGCGTCGGCCTCCGCCCCGAGCATGGCGCGCATTCTGTTTACAAAGGCATCCGGCAGCATCGTCTTCCCTCCGTTTTGGACAGTTTTACCCATTATACCCCACGGACGGCCAAAAGGAAAGTCGTTTTTCATGCAGCCGCCGGGGGCCGTGCTGCAAATAAACAGCGTGTCAAAAAAGTATTTTTGCCACGCTGCGTGCGTTTTCCAAATCTTTTGAAAAAGTTTGGAAAACGGTTTGATTGAACGCGAAAGGAAAACGGTTTGATTGAACGCGAAAGGAAACCCTGACGGTTTCCTTTCACACTATCCTTCCCTCCGATTCTTGAAGTCTTCTGAGTTTTTTGACAGTCTCTAAATACATAAATGCACAAAATTATTATGGATACATGCAAATATATGTGCTATACTGACAACAGCCTTTTTCTATCCTGGAGGATCCCATGACCCCGACGCTTACAACCTTCCTCATCGTCTGTCCTCTGGTGCTGCTGGCCGGCTTTGTGGACGCCATCGGCGGCGGTGGCGGCCTCATCTCTCTGCCGGCCTACCTGATCGCGGGCTTGCCGGCCCACCAGGCCATCGCCACCAACAAGCTCTCGTCCACCTGCGGCACCGGCGTGACGGCATTCCGCTTTGCCCGGCAGGGGCTGATCCCCTGGCGCATGGCCGTCCCCTGCGTGGCCGCGGCCCTGCTGGGGGCCTACGCGGGCGCGAGGCTGTCGCTGCTGGTGGATTCCGCCGTTCTGTCCAAGGTGCTCTATGTGGTGCTGCCCGTCACGGCGGTGCTGGTGCTCAGGAAGAACACCCTGCGCGAGGAGGCGCCGCCGCCGGAGAACATGAAAAAAACCGCCGCCATCGCCGCGGCCATCTCTCTGGCCGTGGGCGTGTACGACGGCTTCTACGGCCCCGGCACCGGGACCTTCCTTATTATCCTGTTCTCCATGCTGGCCAAGCTGGACGTGCGCGCCTCCAACGGCCTGTGCAAGGCGGTCAATCTGACCACCAATGTCACGAGTCTCGTGGTCTTCCTGCGCGGCGGCCAGGTGCTCATCACCCTGGGCCTGGCGGCAGCGGCCTGCAACATGGTCGGCAACTGGCTGGGCGCCGGCATGGCCATCAAATCCGGCGTGAAGATCACCCGGCCCATCATTATTTTCGTGCTGCTTCTTCTGCTGCTTCGCGTGGCAGGCGTGTATTGATTTTCGGATCCCGGCGGGGATATCGGAAATAGAAGTCATTGGAAGAAAAATAAGAAAGAAAGGAAGAAGAACATGAAAGAAAAGAAAAAGCTGTCATTGGCCACACAAATCTTCATTGCGCTGGTGCTGGGCATCATCGCAGGCATGTGCCTGACGAAGAATGCCGCCATCGCCACCTCCTACATCAAGCCCTTCGGCACGATCTTCCTGAATCTCATCAAATGGGTCGTGACGCCGCTGGTGTTCTTCTCGATCATGGCGGGCGTCATCTCCATGCGCGATATCCGGAAGGTCGGCTCCATCGGCGTGAAGACCATCGTTTACTATCTGGTCACCACCGCCTGCGCCATCACCATCGGCCTGATCCCGGCCAACCTCTTTAAGGGCATTTTCCCGATACTCCAGCCCACGGATCAGTCCTTTGAGGCCCCGGAGAAGGTCAACTTCATGCAGACCCTGATCGACATCTTCCCCAACAACTTCCTCAAGCCCTTCGTCGAGGCCAACATGCTGCAGATCATCGTGGCCAGCATCATCATCGGCTTCGCCCTGCTGCTCATCAAGGAAAAGAACGACGAGCTGGATTTCAAGCTGGTGGACACCCTCAACGACACCTTCCTCAAGGTCATGGAGCTGATCGTGAAGCTCTCCCCCATCGGCGTGTTCTGCCTGATCTGCCCGGTGGTCGCCGAGAACGGCCCCGCCGTCCTGGGTTCCCTGGCAAAGGTCCTGCTGGTGGCCTTCATCGGCTATTTCCTCCACGCGGTCATCGTCTACTCCATCTCCGTCAGCACCCTGGGCAGAATGAACCCCCTGAAGTTCTTCAAGGGCATGCTGCCCGCCATCATGTTCGCCTTCTCGTCGGCCTCCTCCGTGGGCACCCTGCCCATCAACATGGAGTGCTCCGAGAAGCTGGGCGCGGATAAGGACATCTCCTCCTTCGTCCTGCCCCTGGGCGCCACCATCAACATGGACGGTACCGCCATCTATCAGGGCGTGTGCGCCATCTTCATCGCCTCCTGCTACGGCATCCACCTGACCCTGGGCAATATGCTCACCATCGTCCTCACCGCCACCCTGGCTTCCATCGGCACCGCGGGCGTGCCCGGCGCCGGCATGGTCATGCTGGCCATGGTGCTGCAGTCCGTGGGCCTGCCCGTGGAGGGCATCGCCCTGGTGGCCGGCGTGGACCGCATCTTCGACATGGGCCGCACCACGGTCAACATCGTCGGCGACGCCTCCTGCGCCATCATCGTCACCAACCTCGAAAAGCGCAAGGCCGCCAAGGCTGCTGCCAAGGCCGCCGCAAAGTAAGCAAGACCCCCATAGCAAAACCCGCCGCTCCCGCGGCGGGTTTTCAGCGTGTCAAAAAAGTATTTTTGCCACGCTGCGTGCGTTTTCCAAACTTTTGAAAAAGTTTGGAAAACGGTTTGATTGAACGCGAAAGGAAACCCTGA
>CADBKB010000053.1 GCA_902795095.1 Oscillospiraceae bacterium | reverse complement strand
CTCCGGAAGTGTCTTTTTCATTGACCTGTGCACGACGCCTGCGCGGCGGCATTGTCGCAGCAAGCAACGTCTGTGTACGTACAGACCGCTTGTCAGGGAGCGCCCTGAGACCCCGCAGATCTTCCTTTGTCCCACGTTGACGGCGAAAACCGTCAACGCGGGTTCCTCCCAAAAATATTTACATTTTGCTCTTGCATTTTCAAAAAGAATGTGTATAATAGAGCTATCCGATGCAGTTTGTATCTGATAGAAGAAAGAAGGTGCGTCGATGCGATCCAAGAGCCCGGAACTGATGGGCGCCATCAAGGAGTTTGTCAACAAGTATTACCGCGAGCATCACACGGCGCCTTCCACGCAGACCATCGGCGCTGTGGTCGGCGTCACCCGGAATACCGTTTACCGGTATCTGGTGGAGATGAACGAGCGCGGGATGCTGCAATACGATAAGGCCATTAAATCCACCGAGCAGATAACAAAATGTAAGACGGGCTACTTCTCCGCCCCGGTGGTGGGATCGATCCGCTGCGGCGATCCAGAATCCGAGGAAGCGCTGGTTGAGGAATATGTGAGTCTCCCGGAGTCCATTTTTGGAAAGGGCCAATTCTATCTCCTGCGGGCCAAGGGCGACTCTATGATAGACGCCGGAATCGAGGAAGACGATCTGATCGTGATCCAGATCCAGCACGAAGCAGATGAAGGCGACATTGTGGTTGCCCTGGACCCGGACGGCCAGAACACCCTGAAGCGCTACGGCGGCTATGACGAAGAAAGCGGTTTCTACATTCTGGAATACATGAACGAGAAGCGTTACCCCGGCAAAGTCGAGAAGGTCCGGAGCTTTGTCGTTCAGGGCGTCGCCAGGCATGTGATCAAGACACTGTAAGGATTTGTCGGCAGCAAGGGTTTCAGGGGTTTCCCTGACAAGCAGGTTGGGCCCATGGGACGTTGCTTGCTAAGACAATACCATATAAAAAATCGGACCGGAGAAAGGCCGGTCCGCACAACCGAATACAGATTGACTTTTAATCGCGCAAGCGGAGCAGATGCTGCGAAAGCAGACCAACTGAGAAACTACCATGCACCGTACGAAGTCGGATCAGCAAGGGACACTGATCCCCGATAGGATTACTCTATCCAAAGGGATTGTTGGACCTGCAAAGGGATAGTTATGCCCTTTTTCATCCGAATGTAGGTGCTTTTTCTGATCCGAGCTTGTACGATGATGGAGGTCCTCTTCGCAACGCGCGAAGAGGACCTCTTTCTTTTTCTCCGAAAAACGATTGCCTGAAACAAGCCGTCAGAGACCCGATTATCAGCCAAATAAGGGGGGGGATATTCCGGCCCTGTGTTTCGCAGCGCAGAAGGCGAAGAAGCCCCGAAAATTGACCCGAAACGATACACTTCAAATTGACCTTGGGAGCGACGCACAATGAACGATTTGCAACAAACAACGGAATACATCCGGCGGGGGACAAAACGACCGTTCTTTTTCCCGTTTCCGCTCTTTCTGATGGAGCTGCCGCTCAGCATGACAGCGCGGGTGCTCTATGCCATCATGCTGAACCGGGCGATGCTGTCCCAGCATAACGGGTGGACGGACGAACAGGGCAGGGTCTACATCCTGTTCCCGGAAGCGGAGATGTGCGCCGTCCTGCACAAGGGTCAGACAACAGTGAAAACAGTCCTGCGGGATCTGACGAAGGCCGGGCTTCTGGAGAAGGCGCCGCAGCCACACGGCAGAGCAAACCGTCTGTACGTGAAGGTCATTCCGGACGCTCACGCCGGAAAACGAAAACGAAGAGATTACAGCTACGAGGGAGAGGACAGCTTATGAACATCAACGATATCTTTCAAACGCCGGCCGCACAGGCAGATTTCATAGGTGCGGACGGTCTGTTGCACTGTGGCGTCTGCGGCGAAGCGAAGGAAGCGTTTTTCAGCGATCCGATCCCGGGCGTGCCGGACCGGCATCCGGTGCATTGCCGTTGTCGGCGTGAGGTGTGGGAGCGGCAGGAAGCGGAGTCGCAGGTACGACGGCACAGGGAAAAGGTGGCCCGCCTGAAGGCACGCTGCTTCAAGTACCCGGAGATGCAGCGCTGGACCTTTGACGGCGCGATTCAAACGAGACAGTACGGCATCTGCCAAAAATATGCCGAAAGCTGGCCGGAGCCCGCCGAGACCAATACCGGACTGCTTCTCTGGGGCGGCGTGGGCACGGGCAAGAGCTATCTGGCCGCCTGTATCGCAAACGCCCTGTTGGACCGCGAGGTCCCGGTATATATGACAAACCTGGCGGACGTGATAGGCTGCGGCTTTGACAGCCGGGAGGAATATTTCCGCCGGCTGTGCGACGCGCCGTTGCTGATCCTGGACGATCTGGGCACTGAGCGCAGCACCTCCTTCGGCCTGGAAACGGTCTTTCAGGTGGTGGATGGGCGGTGCATCCGCCAAAAGCCGCTGATTGTGACCACCAATCTGACGCTGAGAGAATTGGAGGACGCGGGAAGCACAGATCGTTACCGGATCTATGACCGGGTGCTGTCCGTAACCACCCCGGTACGGTTCGCCGGCGAAAACCTGCGTGCTCGCCGGCGAAAGGAAACCATGGCGTCTATGCGGGCAATTCTTAAGAAAGGACAAAGGGGGGATTCCGATGGCCAATGAAATTGAAAAGGTGCCGATCCCGCAGAAGCTGACACTGACGATCCGGGAAGCCGCAGAATACAGCAACATCGGGATCAATAAGATCGACGCCATGCTGAAGCAGCCGAACTGCCCCTTCGTCCTGTTTGTGGGAAACAAGAAGCTGGTAAAACGGCGTGAATTTGAAGAGTTCATTCATTCTCAGCTTACGATCTGATGCTTCGGCCAGTGACAACAGAAGTGAAACTACCAATGAAAGGGCGGTAGTTTCTGCCGAAATCTATTGAGAAATGAGGGGTTCTATGCTATACTTAATAAATGCGTTGGACTCTTTTTTCGCTCAATGAGAAGGGAGTTCAAATATGGGTAAAAATCTCAAAGGTAAAGAATGCGGCAAGGGCATTTACCAAAGAAAGGACGGGAAATACTCAGCAAGATACTACGCCAAGGACGGCAAACGCAAGGAAAAGTACTTTAATACCTTACCAGAAGCGAAAAACTGGCTGGCCGATGCGAAGTATGAGGACCGGCACAATCTGATTGTTACCGATCCCAAAATGACGGTTGACAAATGGTTTTCTTACTGGATTGAGAATATTGTATGTGATCTGGCTCCGAATACACTGAGGAACTATCGTGAACGGTACAAGTTCAATATCCAGCCCGTCATCGGAGCAATGTGCATCGGTGATGTGAAACCCATGCACTGCAAAGCGGTGCTGAACAGGATGGAGACCGCCTATGCCGGATCAACCATAAGGCAAACGTACATTGCCATGGGGACGTTTTTCAAGTCTGCCGTGATGAATGATATTATCGGGAAGCACCCCATGAACGGCGTCCGATATACAAAGCCTGTTCGGGCAGTGAATGACATCAAGTATCTTACGGTCGCCGAGCAGGAGCAGTTTCTGAAAGCGGCGGAGCGTTCCCATAATTACAGACAGTACGCTTTGCTGCTGGAAACCGGTTTGCGGACTGCGGAGCTGATCGGCCTTACGTGGGATTCGATAGACTGGAAAAAGCGGACCCTGACGGTCAACAAGAGTCTGGAGTATCGCCATAAAGAAGGCTACTGGCGTGCCGGTCCGCCGAAAACCAAAAAGAGCTATCGCACCATCCCCCTCACAGAAAAAGCTTACCAGATCTTGAAAAGCTGTTATGATGAACGGACCACCCGCAAAGAAGCCCCTTCATTGTCGGAAGTTCTGGAATATACCGACAGCCGGACCGGTGAGCGGCGGTGCATGGTCATGCGGGATCTGGTCTTTATCAATTACCGCACGGGAGAGCCGAACAAAAACAGTTCCTATGATACGCACCTCTACAAGCTTTGCGATGAGGCAGGCATCAAGCATTTTTGTATGCATGCGCTCCGGCACACATACGCAACGCGAGCCATCGAGCGTGGGGTACAGCCGAAGGTCCTGCAGCAGCTTCTTGGCCATGCAAGCATCCAAACCACGATGGACAGATACGTCCACATCTCTGATGACTCCTTGCTGAAAGCTGTTCATCAATTTGAATCCGGTTGCGCCTAGAAGTCAAGATAAAACGGCAAAAAAGGGCGTAGAAAGGGCGTACGAGTTTTTATCGGTTGCGCAAGAACCCTTATAAACATTAGACTTTTGAAGGAGAAGTGATCATATATGAAATTAGGAATCGTCGGACTTCCGAATGTGGGCAAGTCCACCCTGTTCAACGCCATCACCAACGCCGGCATCCCCGCCGACAACTACGCGTTCTGCACCATCGACCCGAACATCGGCGTCGTCCCGGTGCCGGACGAGCGGCTGGAATGGCTGCGCGACCTCTATAACCCCAAGAAGTTCACCCCCGCGGTCATCGAATTCGTGGACATCGCGGGCCTGGTGAAGGGCGCCAGCCACGGCGAGGGTCTGGGCAACAAGTTCCTGTCCAACATCCGCTCCACCGACGCCATCGTTCACGTGGTGCGCTGCTTCGACGATCCCAACGTCACCCACGTCGAGGGCAGCACCGATCCCGTGCGCGACATTGAGATCATCAACCTGGAGCTGGTCATGGCCGATCTTGAAATGGTCGACCGCCGCGTGGAGAAGACCCAGAAAGCCCTCAAGGGCGGCGACAAGCGCATGGCCCGGGAGCTGGAGGTGCTCACCGCCCTGCGCGAGCACCTGGACGGCGGCAATCTGGCCCGCACCTTCGAGTGCTCCGACGACGAGCGTGCGATCATCGGCCAGTCCGACCTGCTCACACTCAAGCGGACGATCTACTGCGCCAACATCTCCGAGGACGACGTGGAAAGCTATGAAGCCAGCCCCTATTATCAGGCCGTCAAGAAGCTGGCCGACGCCGAGGGGAGCCTGGTGCTGCCCATCAGCGCCAAGCTGGAATCCGACATTGCCGAGCTGGACGACCCCGAGGAGAAGGCCATGTTCATGGAGGAGCTGGGCCTCAAGGAATCCGGCCTCGACCGGCTGATCCGCGCCAGCTATGAGCTGCTGGGCCTGATCTCCTTCCTCACCGGCGGCGGCGACGAATGCCGCGCCTGGACCATCCGCCGGGGCACCAAGGCCCCCCAGGCCGCCGGCAAGATCCACACCGACTTCGAGCGGGGCTTCATCCGCGCCGAGGTCATCGCCTTCGACGATCTCAAGGCCTGCGGCACGCTGCAGGCAGCCAAGGCCAAGGGCCTGGTGCGCAGCGAGGGCAAGGAATACGTCATGCACGACGGCGACGTGGTCAACTTCCTGTTCAACGTGTGAGGAATTCCCCATGAAAAGGCTTTTTTGCATCCTTCTGATCCTCTGCCTTGCGCTCTCCCTGCCCATCGCCGCGCAGGCCGCGCAGTTTGCCAACGCCTATACCCTGCTGCAGGACTGGGAGACCAACGGCTACCCCGACGACGTGGGCTCCATCTACTCCACCGACGGCACCCCCTACAACCTCACAGTCCAGCTGGTGGGCGACAATTTTGAAGCCCGTGCCGAGGAGATCCGCGCCATGCTGGACGACCCCTCCACCATTTCCTTTGAGAAGGGCACCTACACCGATCAGCAGCTGCACGAGATCAGCGCCGAGATCACCGACGCCTACATGACCGAGGGCTCCGGCGTCCAGTCCGTGGGCGTCGGCTGGGGAACGAACGGCGGCTTCGGCGCCAGCGGAAAGGAGATGCGCGTGGTGGTGGTCGCCGACGAGGCCCACGCCATCGACCTTGCCCAGGAGCTGGGAAGCAAATACGGCGACGCCGTCATCGTGGAGTCCTCCGAGGGCAAGCCCGAGCTCACCGACGCCACGGACGAAGCCACGGACGAAGCCACGGAAGAGGCCACGGAAGAGGCCACGGAAGAGGCCATGGAAGAGGCCCCGGCGGACGAACAGCTCATCTCCCCCGCCCCCGACGAGGCCCCGGAGGAGCCGGCGCACATCTCCGAGCAAACGGAAGCCCGGATCCTGGAGATCACCTTCATCGCCATGGGCGCCCTGGCGGCGGTGCTGATCATCCTGGCCCGCCGCAGAAAGCGGAAATAACCGGCGCAAATCAACGAAAAACTGGAGGCATATCGAAATGAAGTGCAGGACGACCGTAAAACGGATGCTTTGTATTCTGCTGTGCATCGCGATGCTCCCCGTGGTGAAAGCCTCGGCGACCAGTTACAGGGATGCATATAACATCCTCGCAGAAATAAAAAAAAAAGGACAGGCGAATCCCGTGGAGTTCGAAGAAGATGGCAAGATGACCTTCTATAGCAACGAAACCATGTTCAACGGCTTCCATGTGAACGTCGCACACCGTGCGGCGGAGAAACTGGAAGACTATGTCGTGATCGAATATTACTACTTCAGCCCGGAGGATGCCCATGCCTGCACGACGCTCTTCCTCTATGAGGGCGATGAGCAGGCTTATTATACCTGCTTCCGGCACTCGATCTCGGGACCAAATGCCGGGGGGAAACTGGATTCCTACGGGTTTTACGGCAGCCAGGGCTATATCTCGCTCAGCAAGGATTACACATTCAGCGACGAGCTTGATTTCTACGACTACTCGGCGCTGGTTCCCAGAGAGCGCTTCGAAGCGGACTTCAAAAAGGAGCTTCGCGGTTTGCTCGAGTTCCTGGACTGCACACTCCGTTCCAAAAATGTCTCGTTGGGCGTGCAGAGCATTTTCCCGAACATTTCTCCGAAATCCATTCATAATGTGGGAAAGACCTGGGTCGAACGCGCAGCGACCTGCACGGTGGACGGCGCCACGGGATATCAGTGCTCCGCCTGCGGCGCCACATTCTACGAGCCCATCAAGGCGCATCACAACTGGACTCTCACCCGGGTCGACGTCCCGGCCACCGACGTGCACGGCTCCGGTCTGTACACCTGCAGCAGCTGCGGCAGTACGAAAACCGACGCGATCTGCATCAGCAGCGCCTTTACGGATATGCCCGCCTACACCAACTGGGCGCACCCTGGGATCGACTGGGCGGTTTACAACAAGATCACAAACGGCACCAGCGCCTCGACCTTTGCCCCGAATCAAGGCTGCACCCGCGCCCAGGTGGTGACCTTCCTGTGGCGCGCCGCCGGATCCCCCGCGCCGGAAACCCTCGAAACGCCGTTCCTGGACGTCAAATCCGGCGCGTTTTATGACAAGGCGGTGGCCTGGGCGGTGGAGCACAATATCACTTCCGGCACCGACAGCACCCACTTCAGCCCCGACGCCACCTGCACCAGAGGTCAGATCGTCACCTTCCTCTACCGGGCCGCCGGGTCCCCTGCCCTCGATGCGGCTCCCACCGGCTTCGCGGACGTGCCCGCCGGGAAATTCTACGAGACGCCGGTCCAATGGGCCGTGGCCGGCGGAATCACCAAGGGCACCGACGAAACCCATTTCAGCCCGGACAGTACCTGCACCAGGGCCCAGGTCGTCACCTTCCTGTATCGGGCGCAGTGACGCCGAAAAACCGTATGGCAACGAAACAAGAGTACCTTGAATATGTTCTGGAGCAGCTCTCCGGCATCGACGGGATCACCCATCGGGCCATGATGGGCGAATACGTCCTGTACATCCAGGGCCGGGTTTTCGGCGGGATCTACGACGACCGCCTTCTGCTCAAGCCCGCCGCGGCCGCGTGCGCCATGCTGCCGGACGCGCCGCGGGAGATCCCCTACCCCGGCGCGAAGGAGATGCTCCTGGCCGACCCCGACGACCGGGACCGGCTCGCCGCGGTCATAACAGCCATGCTCCCAGAACTCCCCGCGCCGAAAAAGCGCAAATCCTGACGGATAAGAAAGAAGGTCCACCCGTGAAAAAACTGGTTTCTCTGCTGCTGGCTGTCTGCCTGCTCCTCGGCGCGCTTCCCGCCGGCGCCTCACAAGGCTATCTTGTGAATATGCCAATCTCCTTTGTGCGCTCTGGTATCGGCTCCAACGCCGTCTATGCCGTCGATTCCGATGGCGAGCTCTGGAGATTTGACGCAAACGGCGGCCCCCAAGGGATCACGGGCAACGTTGCGGACGTGAGTTGCGGTTATCTGCACAACGTGGCTTTGAAGCGCGACGGCACCGTGTGGACCTGGGGCAGCGGCTATGACGGCCGCCTGGGCGACGGCGCCGGCGTGGACTGGCGCGATAACCCCGTGCAGATCATGGATGGCGTGGCCTCCGTCAGTGCCGGGTCCTATCACAGCCTGGCCGTCAAAAAAGACGGCACCCTCTGGGCCTGGGGCTCCAACGGCAACGGCCAGATCGGTGACGGCACAAGGACGAACGCCCTGCGCCCGAAGAAAATCGCCGATCATGTGATCGCTGCCGCCGCCGGCGAGGACGTCAGCCTGTTCATCAAGGACGACGCCTCCCTCTGGGGCATGGGCTCCAACGCCCACGGCGAGCTGGGCTCGACCTCCTTCGACGACGTTCTGACGCCCAAGCGCATCGCCGCCGGCGTGCGCGCCGTGTGCAGCTATGACGGTCTGATGATCAAGACCGACGGCGCCGCCTATGAATTTGGCTGCATCCTGCAGAAGGAAAACAAGCAGTACGGCTCCGCCGATTTCCAGCGAAACCCCACCCCGAGAAAGGTCCTCGACGGCGCAAAGGCCATCGACAGCTGCAGCCTGACCCGCTATGTCATTAAAACCGACGGCTCCCTCTGGTCCTGGGGCTCCAACCTCGGCGGACAGCTCGGCGACGGCACCGACGCCGGCCGCAACACTCCGCGGAAGATCATGGACAGCGTGGCCCAGATCTGCGCCTATGGCAGAAGCTGCGTGGCGGTGAAAACCGACGGCACCCTCTGGGTCTGGGGCGCCAACGACCAGGGCCAGCTGGGCGACGGCACCCGCACCGAGTGCAAATCCCCCGTGCGGCTCACCGGCATCAAGTCAAAGATCATGCCCACCCAGTTCCATGACGTACCGGAGGGGAAATTCTACGTCAGCGCCGTGCAGTGGGCCGTGCAGTCCAGTGTGACCAACGGCGTCGACGATACGCATTTTGCCCCCGACAAGCCCTGCACCCGCGCCCAGGTGGTGACCTTCCTGTGGCGCGACGCGGGATCCCCCGCGCCGGAGCAGGCCGAGACGCTGTTCGCCGACGTCAAGCCCGGCGCGTTCTATGAAGAAGCCGTCGCCTGGGCCGTGGAAAACGGGATCACCAAAGGTATGACCGACGACAGCTTCGCCCCGGACGCCCCCTGCAGCCGCGGCCAGATCGTGACCTTCCTCTACCGGGCTGCCGGGACCCCGGAGGTCGGCGCGTCGGAGCTCTCCTTCGCGGACGTGCCCGCCGGAGCATATTACGAAACGCCGGTGCGCTGGGCGGTGACGGAGGGCGTCACCAAGGGCACAGACGCGACCCATTTCAGCCCGGACGATCCCTGCACCCGCGGCCAGGTCGTCACATTCCTCTATCGGTACTCCGGCGAATAACCGGATGACAACCAAAGGGGCTGCTGCAAAATTCCCATTTTGCAACAGCCCCGCAGCGTGTCAAAAAAGTATTTTTGCAAACGGTTTGATTGAACGCGAAAGGAAACCCTGACGGTTTCCTTTCACACTATCCTTCCCTCCGATTCTTGAAGTCTTCTGAGTTTTTTGACAGTCTCAGGGGCTGCTGCAAAATTCCCATTTTGCAACAGCCCCGTTTCTCTTTAAAAAAATTTTTTCGGTTTTTCTGTAACGAACGGCGCGCGGCGCGCATATATGGACAGAAACCGCGAAGGAAGGTGAACAAATGCAGAACATGGAGGAGATCTATCAGCGCTATGCCCGGACGGTGTACCGCTATCTGTTCTCCCTGGTCCACGATCCGGATCTGGCCGAGGAGCTGACCCAGGAGACCTTCTGCCAGGCCATCCGGTCCATCGACCGCTACGATGAAAGCTGCAAGATCACCACCTGGCTGTGCGCCATCGCCAAGAACGTCCTGCGCACCCACCGGCGGAAGCATCCCCCCGCGGATTCCATCGAGGACCTGCCCCTGACCGTCCCCTCCGCCGAGACCGAGGCTCTGGGCGCCGACGCCCGGCTGGCGCTGCTGCGAAGGCTCCACGCCCTGCCGGAGCCCTATCGGGAGCTCGTCTATCTCCGGGCCCTGGGCAATCTCAGCTTCCGCGAGATCGGCGAGCTGCTGGGCAGGACGGAGAACTGGGCCAGAGTCACCTTCTACCGCGCCAAAGAAAAACTCGGAAAGGATGAGGATCATGTATAATCTTCCCTGTGAGGTCGTGCGCGACCTGCTGCCCTCCTATGTCGACGGTCTGACAAGCGAGACCACCGCCGCCATGGTGGAGGCCCATCTGGACGCCTGCCCCGACTGCCGCGCCGCCCTGGAGGCCATGCGCGGGCCGGAAGCGCCGCAGATCTCGGCGCAGGACAAAAAGGAAGTCGATTTTCTGAAAAAGAACAAGCGCCGCAACCGGCGCATCGCCCTGGCGAGCGTCCTCACGGCCCTGGCCCTGCTCGTCGGCATCCTGGGCGTCCGGCTGTACGTCACCGGCGACAGGCTGGGCGGCGAGAGCGTCTACGCCCGGACGGAGGTGGAGGGCGATCAGGTGACGCTGACCTGCGCCTGCATGGACAGCCTGCAGGCAGTGTCGGACATCCGCTTCACCGAGGAGGACGGCGTCGTCACCGCCACGGCCCGTGCCGTGCTGCCCAGCTTCCTGCACCGGGGCGACAGCCGCGGGGTGTACCGCGCCGCGCAGCCCATCCGCGAGGTGCGCTTCAACGACCGGGTCCTGTGGGCGAACGGGAAAAATATATCCGTCGTGACCTCCAATCTCTACAAATCCGCCCATGATTATGTGGGCGATATGTCCGCCAACCTGGAAAGCACAAGGGCCCTGGGTCTGACGACCCGCCTGGGCGACTTCTCCAACGAGTTGGAGACCGAAAACGCCCCCTACGCATGGATCATCCGCCTGGACAGCGCCCTGGTCGGCGGCGACATCGAAGGCATGCGGGGCGAACTGCAGCACCTGGGCTATGCCCTGCTGGCCGTCGTCGGAAATCTGGATGAGGTCCGCTTCGAGTATACCCGCACGGACGCGGCAGCGGAGGATGATCAGCCAGGGATCAGCCTGCAGCAGGACACGGTCAGCGTCACCACCGCCGACGCCAACGCCTGGTTCGGCACAGACGTCAAGGCCTGCGCCAAGGATATCGGCCTGCTGGAGGAGCTCCTCACCCGGGCGGACCTGACCCACCCGCAATAAGACAAAGCCCGCCGGACGGCGGGCTTTTTGCGTATGATCCGGCGAAATCTGCAAATACTGCCCGGGGAGGTGGGCGGATGCTGATTTCGCTGCTGCGGTCGATGATACTGTATACGCTGCTGATCCTGGTGATCCGCGCCATGGGCAAGCGCCAGATCGGGCAGATGGAGGCCTCGGAATTCGTGGTGACGATGCTGATCGCGGATCTGGCCTCGGTGCCGATGCAGAACAACGCCATTTCCCTCTTCTCCGGCCTGGTGCCCATCCTGGCGGTGCTGGCGCTGGAGCTGATCCTTTCCGTGGCCAGCATGAAGCTGCTGGGGGTGCGGCGGTTGCTGTGCGGCCGGCCCGTGATCCTCATCGAACACGGAAGAATCTGCGAATCCAACCTGCGGCGTACCCGTGTCACCCTGGAGGAGCTGGCCTGTCAGCTCCGGGCCCAGGGGGTGCCGGACTATGCCGAGGTGAACTATGCCATTTTGGAGACAAACGGCGCGCTGTCCGTCTTTCCCTATGCCAGGTTCCGCCCCGCCAGCGCCATGGACGCCGGCATTGAGGTCCGGGAGGCGGGTCTGCCCGTGACCGTCGTGGCCGACGGCCGGCTCCTGGCGGATCATCTGCGCCGCACCGGCCATGACCGGGCCTGGCTCGAGGCCCAGCTGCGCAGCGCGGGCTGTCCCCTGGACCGGGTGCTGCTGCTGCAGGTGGATGGAGACCGGGTACGAATGCAGCGAAAGGAGGGGCGGGGATGAAGCATCTGACCTGGGGCCTGGCCCTGCTGGCGGTCCTGCTGGGGGTGTGCGCGCTGGCCGCGGGGCGGCTGTCGGCGCACTGCGCGCGGATGGAGGCGCTGCTGGAGCAGGCCGCCGCCGCGGCCCGGACGGGCGACGCCGCTGCCGCCGAGGCGCTGACCGCCGAGGCCCGGGACTGCTGGGCCGCCTCCATTCCCTTCGTCGACGCCGTTACCTGCCACGAGGAGACCGACGAGCTCACCCGCGCCCTGGCGGAGCTCTCGGTCCATGCCGCCCGGGGCCGTTGGGACGAGTTTCTGTCCCTGTGCGCCCGGGCCGCGGCCCAGGCGGCGCATCTGCGCCAGATGGAGCAGCTGCGCTGGTATAATCTTTTGTCCGTTCCCCGCGCCGGTGCGTCCTGCGCGCAGAACACGGGCGATCCCAAAACACAGGGACGGTCTCCGGATCGGCCTGCGGCGCAGAGCGCTTGCTCTTCGCCCACGGCTTCCGATCCCGGGACCGTCCCGTTTTTACTGTTCTGAAAAGATCCGCTTTGCGACGTCCGGCAGCTCGCTCAGACGCCCGATGCGCCATTTTGCCTCCGGTACATTTCCAAAGCCGTAGGCGGCGTGGATGAAGGGAACGCCCGCGCCCTCGGCGGCCTCGAAATCGAGGACCGTATCGCCCACCATGGCGGCCTCGGAGACGCCGTTGCGCTCCATGAGCAGGCGGATGTTGCCGGCCTTCGGCAGGCCCGTGATGCCGGGGTGGGTGAAATCGCAGAAATACTGCTCCACGCCCGCATAGCCGAGGAAGGCCTCGATATAGCCGTGGACGCAGTTGCTGGCGATCATGAGCCGGTAGGTTTTCGACAGAAGCTCCAGCGTCTCGCGCAGGCCGGGATAGAGCTTCGCGCCGTACTGGGGGATGAACGCCGTCTCCACCCGGGTCACGTAGTCAAAAAAGGGCCTGCGCTGCTCCGGGGGCAGCTCCGGGGCCAGATGCTCCGCCAGCGCCTCCGGGCCCAGACCCATGCCGCCGACCATATCCTCCCGGGTGAGCTCGCGCTCGACGCCCACCCGGTGCAGCTCCTGCCGCCACAGCACCGTCAGCGGCTCCACAGCGTCCCACAGGGTGCCGTCAAGATCGAAAATCAGCGCTCTCATAGCGTCTGCTCCAGGGTTTCGGACAGCTCCAGGCCGGGATTGCGGCGGATGGTGAAGTCGATGGCCCAGCCGGAGGTGAACACCAGCAGGCTGTGGCCGCGGTAGTCCTCGAGCAGCTCCACGTCGGTGGAGAGGTTGAGATCGGAAAGATCCTGCACGGGCGACTTCGTGATGAAGCGCAGCACCTCATAGGGCAGGCCCTCCATGCGCAGATCCACCCCGTACTCGCTCTTCATCCGGTACTGGAATACGTCGAACTGCAGCGTGCCCACGACGCCCACGATGACCTCCTCCATGCCGGTGCCCGGCACCTTGAAGATCTGGATGGCGCCCTCCTGGGCGATCTGCTCCGTGCCCTTGATAAACTGCTTGCGCTTCATGGAATCCTTCGGGCTGACCCGGGAGAAGTGCTCCGGGGCGAAGGTGGGGATGCCGGCGAAGCGAAACTTCTGCCCGGGCACACAGATGGTGTCGCCGATGGAGAAGATGCCGGGATCGAACACGCCGATCACGTCGCCGGCGTAGGCCTCGTCGATGATCTCGCGCTCCTGGGCCATGAGCTGCTGGGGCTGGCTGAGGCGCAGCTTGCGGCCGCCCTGGACGTGGTAGTACTCCCTGTCACGCTCAAATTTGCCCGAGCAGATGCGCATGAAGGCCAGCCGGTCCCGGTGGGCCTTGTTCATGTTGGCCTGGATCTTGAACACAAAGGCGGAAAAATCCGGGGAGAAAACGTCGATTTCGCCGCAGTCGGCGGTGCGGGGCAGGGGCGCGGTGGTCATGTGGAGGAACTCCTCCAGGAAGGGCTCCACGCCGAAATTGGTCAGAGCGCTGCCGAAGAACACCGGCGAGAGGGTGCCCGCGCGGACCTCCTCCACGTCGTATTCCCGGCCGGCGCCGAGCAGCTCCACATCGTCGATCAGGGTGTCGCGGCGGCTCTGGCCGAGGTAATCGGCAACGGCCTCGTCGTAGAGGTCCACCTCTACGCTGTCGGCCCGGTTCTTGCCGGACACGCCGGAGAAAAACAGCAGCCGGTTCTTCTGCCGGTCATACACGCCGCGGAATTCCTTGCCCGAGCCGATGGGCCAGTTCATGGCGTAGGTCTCGATGCCCAGCTCCTTCTCCAGCTCGTCGAGCAGGTCGAAGGGGTCCTTGGCCTCCCGGTCCATCTTGTTGATAAAGGTAAAAATGGGGATATGGCGCATGGCGCAGACCTTGAACAGCTTCCGGGTCTGGGCCTCCACGCCCTTGCTGCCGTCGATGACCATCACCGCCGAGTCCGCCGCCATCAGGGTGCGGTAGGTATCCTCGGAGAAGTCCTGGTGGCCGGGGGTATCGAGGATGTTGATGCAGCAGCCTCCGTACTGGAACTGCATGACCGACGAGGTGACGGAGATGCCGCGCTGCTTCTCGATCTCCATCCAGTCGGAGACGGCGGCGCGGCTGTTTTTCTTGCCCTTGACCGCGCCCGCCTGGGCGATGGCGCCGCCGTAGAGCAGGAATTTTTCGGTCAGGGTGGTTTTGCCGGCGTCGGGGTGGGAAATGATGGCAAAGGTGCGCCGGCGGCTGATTTCTTCTCTCAGGCCCATGATAAGCCCTCCATACATAATTCATTCAAACGGGATTAGTCTACCACAGTTTCCACAATTTCACAAGGGCTTTTTTCAGCAGTTTGCCAAGAAACCGCCACAAAGCGCTGTTTTTTCGCCGTTGAAAGAAATAATGCTGTAAAAATCCGCGGAAAGATGATATGATGAGGGGTGAGGTGAGTATCATGGATCAAATGGAACCGAAAATCGCGCAGGAGGCGCCCGAGGTCCTCGCGCCGGAGCGGGAGAAATATGTCCCCCGACCGAAGTGGCAGGTCGCCATGGCCTGGATCGGCCTGGCCATCATGGTGATCGGCATCGCCCTGTACTATTATTACATCGCCACGAAGTACTGATATGAAGAAATATCTCGAGCTGTTCGTCTCCTTTTTTAAGGTGGGCCTGCTGACGTTCGGCGGCGGCTACGCCATGCTGCCCATGCTGCAGCGGGAGGTGGTGGAGCGCCGGGGCTGGATCACCGAGGAGCAGATCCTCGACTGCTATGCCATCGGCCAGTGCACCCCCGGCGTCATCGCCGTGAATACCTCCACCTATGTGGGCTTCCTGCAGGCAGGGCCCCTCGGGGCGGTCTGCGCCACCGCGGGCGTGATCTGCCCGTCGCTGCTCATCATCATCGCCCTGGCGGGCGTCATCCGCCGCATCTCCCATCTGGAGACGGTGCGCCATGCCTTCGCGGGCGTCCGCGTGGCGGTGAGCGTCATGATCCTGCAGGCGAAGGTGCGCCTGTTCGGCAAGGGCGTCAAGGGTCCCGCCGCCGTGGGCGCGTGGCTCGCCGCCCTGGCCGCCTCGGCCCTGTTCGGGGTGAGCGCGGTGTGGATCGTGGCCTTCGCTGTCGCTGCCGGCCTGGTGCTGGCCTGGAAGGAGGCGCGGGCATGATCTATCTGCAATTATTCTGGGAGTTTTTCAAGACCGGCCTGTTCGCCGTGGGCGGCGGCCTGGCCACCATCCCCTTCCTCTACGATATGGCCGCCCGCTACCCCTGGTTCACCCCTGAGGAGCTGGCCAACATGATGGCGGTCAGCGAGTCCACCCCCGGCCCCATCGGCGTCAACATGGCCACCTTTGCCGGCACCAACGCCGCGGGCGTGCTCGGCGGCGTCGTGGCGACGGTCGCCCTGGTGCTGCCGTCGGTCATCATCATGATCCTGATCGCCGGCGCCATGGAGCGCTTCCGGGAGAACCGGACCGTGGGCAGCGTCATGAAGGTGCTGCGCCCGGTGTCCGTGGGCCTCATCGCCAGCGCCACGCTGACGGTGCTGCGGGTGGCCTATCTGCAAAGCGGCCCCACCGTGTACGACATGATCCGCTGGAGAGCGGTGGCCCTGGGGGTCGTGATCCTGGCCATCAGCCTCAAATGGAAAAAACTGCATCCCGTGGTGCTGATCGCCGTCGGCGCCGTCGGCGGGATCGTATTGGGACTTTGATATGCGTATTTTAGGCATCGACCCCGGCTACGCCACCACGGGCTTCGGCCTGATCGAGGGCGAGCGCGGGCAATTCCGCCTGCTCACCAGCGGCGTCATCACCACCCCCGCGGATATGGACTTCCCCGCCCGGCTGGAGCTGCTCTACAACGACATGCTGCAGCTGATCGCCGAGCTGAAGCCCGACTGCGCCGCGGTGGAGGAGCTGTTCTGGGGCAGAAATATCACCACCGGCATCGGTGTGGCCCACGGCCGGGGCGTGATCCTGCTGGCCCTGGCCAAGTCCGGCCTGCCGGTCACCGAGTACACCCCCATGCAGGTCAAGCAGGCGGTGGTGGGCTACGGCAAGGCGGAAAAGCATCAGGTCATGGACATGACCAAACGAATTCTCAAGCTGGAAAAGATGGTCCGCCCCGACGACGCGGCGGACGCCATCGCCATCGCCCTGTGCCATGCGCGCTCCCGCTCGTCGCTGCTGTCCAGGGTCACGGAGGGATCATAAATGTATTATTATCTGAACGGAACCGTCGCCCTTCTGGAGGAGGGGCTGGCGGTGGTGGAGTGCGCCGGCGTGGGATATGCCTGCCGCACCACCTCCCACACCCTGTCCCAGCTCCGGCTGAAGGAGCCGGCCCGGCTGTGGACCTATCTGAGCGTCCGGGAGGACGCCATGGAGCTGTTCGGCTTCGCCACCCGGGAGGAGAAGCGCCTGTTTGAGATGCTGCTGAGCGTGGGCGGCGTGGGCCCCAAGGCGGCGCTGTCGCTGCTTTCCACCGTGCCGCCGGACCAGCTCACCCTGGCGGTGATGACCGGCAACGAGAAGGCCCTCACGGCCGCCCCCGGCGTGGGCAAAAAGATGGCCCAGCGGGTGATCCTGGAGCTGAAGGACAAGCTGGGCGCCAATCTGGAGCTGGATTTCTCCTCCGGCCCCGTGTCCGTCCCCGCCCCCGACAGCGGCATGGCCCTGGCCATGGCCGGCCTGGCGGAGCTGGGCTACAGCCAGGCGGAGATCACAGCCGCCATGAAGAAGATCCCGCCGGAGACCAAGCGCACCGAGGATATCATCCGCATGGCCCTGCGCGCCATGGCGATGCCGTAAATCGCCCGCACCCGTAGGGGCGGATGCCACCGACGGCGGCTTCGCCGCCTAGTCCCTTTTGGGGATCCGCCCGCTTCCTGCGCACCCGTAGGGGCGGATGCCACCGACGGCGGCTTGGCCGCCTAGTCCCTTTAGGGGATCCGCCCGTTTCCTGCGCACCCGTAGGGGCGGATGCCCACATCCGCCCGCTACCGCCGCCCCCGTAGGGGCGGATGCCACCGACGGCGGCTTCGCCGCCTAGTCCCTTTAGGGGATCCGCCCGCTTCCTGCGCACCCGTAGGGGCGGATGCCACCGACGGCGGCTTCGCCGCCTAGTCCCTTTAGGGGATCCGCCCG
>CADBKB010000052.1 GCA_902795095.1 Oscillospiraceae bacterium | reverse complement strand
CGGGATAGCCGATCTGCGCCGCCG
The DNA here is from genome assembly GCA_902795095.1 of Oscillospiraceae bacterium. Next base: position 9,743 of record CADBKB010000052.1, on the reverse strand, counting down.
CCTTTACTCCCTCTTCCATGCTGTGGGCGATCGCGGAGGGCAGCACAGGCTCGCCCAGGCTTTCACAAAGCGCCTTGAACTGCTCCCGGTCCTCTGCGCGCTCGATACTCTCAACACCGGTGCCCAGCAGCTCCACGCCGCATTCGGCCAGAACGCCGTCGCGCTCCAGCTGCACCGCCAGATTCAGGCCCGTCTGGCCGCCGATGCCCGGCAGGATGGCGTCCGGACGCTCAAAGCGGATGATCTTTGCCAGAAATTCCGGCGTCAGCGGCTCCATGTAGACCTTATCCGCAATCGAAGGATCCGTCATAATAGTGGCGGGATTGGAATTGCAGAGCACCACCTCATACCCCTCCTCCCGGAGGGCCAGGCAGGCCTGGGTGCCGGCGTAGTCGAATTCCGCCGCCTGGCCCACCACGATGGGGCCGGAGCCGATGACGAGGATCCTTCGGATATCAGTACGTTTCGGCATGGCGCCTCCTTTCCATGTTTGCAAGGAACCGATCGAACAGATAGGCGCTGTCCTGGGGGCCGGGGGCGCTCTCCGGGTGGTACTGCACGCTGAACGCGCTGTCGCGCTCACACTTGACGCCCTCCACCGTGCCGTCGAGCAGATTGACGTGGGTCACGGTCAGGGGCGTGCCGCGCATGCTGCCCGCGTCCACCGCGTAGGAATGGTTCTGCGAGGTGATCTCGATTTTTCCCGTGTCCAGATCGCGGACGGAGTGGTTGCCGCCCCGGTGGCCGAACTTGAGCTTGTAGGTCTGCGCCCCGTAAGCGAGACTGAGGATCTGATGGCCCAGGCAAATACCGAAGATCGGATACTTCCCCAGCAGCTCGCGCACGGTTTGCACGGTTTCCGGCACATCCTGCGGGTCGCCGGGCCCGTTGGAGATGAAAACGCCGTCCGGGCGCAGGGCTTCGATCTGCGCCGCCGTCGCGTTCCAGGGCAGGACCGTGACCGTACAGCCCAGACCGAGCAGGCTGCGCACGATGTTTCTCTTCATGCCGCAGTCGATGGCCACCACGTGGAAGCGGGGCTCCCGCGCCGGATAGACGGTCACATAGGGCCGGCTCACCCGGGAAACGGCGTCCGACGGCAGCGGCCCGGCCAGTCTCGCGAGGCAATCCTCCAAAAGGGTGTCCGCGTCGGTGATCAGGGCCTTCTGGCTGCCCTGGCTACGGATCAGCCGGGTCAGGGCGCGGGTATCCACGCCGGAGACGCCGGGGATGCCGAAGCGCTCCATCGCCTGCCCCAGGGATTCCGCCGCCCGGAAATTGGAGGGGTGATCGTTGTAATGCCGCACGATCATGGCGCCGATGGCGGGGCGCTCAGTCTCATAGTCGTCGTCGCACATGCCGTAGTTTCCGATGAGGGGATAGGTCATCACCACCGCCTGATCGCAGTAGGAGGGATCGGACAGGATCTCCTGATAGCCTGCCATGGAGGTGTTGAATACCAGCTCGCACAGGGCGTCTTTGTCCGCCCCAAAGGCCTCTCCGACAAAGCTCCGTCCGCTTTCAAGCACGATTTTCCGTTGTTTCATGGCTGCGCCTCCTTTTCTGACAAGCGCCGTTCAAAGCGGTCCCGGCGCGTTTCCGTCGGCACGGCGGTGGGATATTTTCCGTCGAAGCAGGCCGTGCAAAGGCCGGAGCATCCCGTCATGGCCGTCAGATCCTCCACGCACAGATAGCCCAGGGAGTCCGCGCCGATAATATTGGCGATCTCCGCCACACTGTGATGGCAGGCGATCAGATGCGCCCGGGAATCGATGTCCGTGCCGTAGTAGCACGGATGCAGAAACGGCGGCGAGGAGATGCGCACATGCACTTCCAGCGCGCCTACGTCGCGCAGGAGCTGCACGACCCTGCCCACGGTGTTGCCCCGGACGATGGAGTCGTCCACCAGCACCACGCGCTTTCCCCGGACGCTGGCGTCCACAGCGGACAGTTTGATGCGCACGCCGTCCAGGCGGTCGCTCTGCGCCGGAGAGATGAAGGTCCTGCCCACGTATTTATTCTTAATGAGGCCGATGCCGTAGGGGATGCCGGAGCGTCGGCTGTAGCCGATGGCGGCGTCGAGACCGGAGTCCGGCGCGCCGATCACCACGTCGGCTGCCGCCGGGTGGCGCTCGGCCAGAAGCTCCCCTGCCCGCGCCCGCGCTTCGTGCACCTGCACGCCGTCCACGGTGGAATCCGGCCGGGCAAAATAGATATATTCAAACGCACAGAGGCGTTTATCGGCCGTGCCGCAGTGCTCCCGAATGGAGCGCACGGTTCCGTTTTCAAACACCAGTATCTCCCCCGGATCCACGTCGCGCACATACCTGGCGCCCACCGCCGTGAGAGCGCAGGACTCGGAAGCCACCGCAAACCCGCCGCCGGGAAGCGCTCCGTAGCACAGGGGCCGGAAGCCATGCCGGTCCCTGGCACAGATCAGCTTGCGCGGGCTCATGAGCACCAGAGAGTAGGCCCCCTCCAGGGTATCCATGGCCCGGCAGAGGGCCTGCTCGATGGAGGGCGTCTTCAGCCGCTCCCGGGTGATGATGTAGGCGATGGTCTCGGTGTCGCTGGTGGTGTGGAAAATCGCGCCGGACAGCTCCAGGGCGCTGCGCAGCGCCGCAGCGTTGGAGAGGTTGCCGTTGTGGGCCAGGGCCATGCGGCCCTTCTGATGGTTGACCTCGATGGGCTGGCAGTTGGCCCGGCTGCTGGCGCCGGTGGTGCCGTAGCGCACATGGGCCACGGCCATGGTCCCGGCGGGAAAGCGGGCGAGCCGCTCCTCGGTGAACACCTCCCCCACCAGGCCGAGGTCCTTACGGGAGCAGAACAGGCCGTCGTCATTGACCACGATGCCGCAGCTCTCCTGACCCCGGTGCTGCAGGGCGTACAGGCCGTAGTAGCAGATGCGCGCCACATCCGCCGGCGTCGGCAGAGTTACGCCAAAGACGCCGCATTCCTCGTGGATGCTCATCGCTCCCCTCCCCGGCGGGCCTTCGCCGCGCCGACGAAGCCCAGAAACAGCGGATGGGGCCGGTTGGGGCGGCTCTTGAACTCCGGGTGGTACTGCACGCCCACGTAGAAGGGGCGTTCGCTCAGCTCCACAGTCTCCACGAGCTGACCGTCGGGCGAGACGCCGCTGAGAGTCAGGCCGTGCGACGCCAATGCGTCGCGGTAACCATTGTTGAGCTCATAGCGGTGGCGGTGGCGCTCGCTGATCTCCCGCGCGCCGTAGCAGCGCTCCATGGTGGTGCCCGGCCGGATGCAGCAGGGATAGGCCCCCAGGCGCAGGGTGCCGCCCTTGCTGATCTCGTCGCTCTGGCCGGGCATGAAGTCGATCACCTTGTGGGCGCTGTCCGGGGAGAACTCGCCGGAGTCGGCGTCCGCGAGCCCGAGCACGTTTCTGGCATATTCGATCACGGCGATCTGCATGCCGAGGCAGATGCCAAAATAAGGGATCTTGTTTTCTCTTGCGTACCGGGCGCAGAGGATCATGCCTTCGATGCCCCGCTTTCCGAAGCCGCCGGGCACGATGATCCCGTCCAGGCCGGACAGGGCTTCGTCCACATTCTTCGCCGTGACGGTCTCCGAATCGATCCAGCGGATCTTTACCTCGGCGTCCAGGCCGTAGCCCGCGTGCCGCAGGGCCTCCGCCACAGACAGATAGGCGTCGTGCAGGGCCACGTATTTGCCTACCAGACCAATCTCCACCTGTGTGCGCCGGTCCTTGATCCGCGCCACCATCTGCGTCCATTCGCAAAGATCCGGCTCCGGCGCTTCGATGCCCAGCTCCCGGCACACCACGCCGGAGAAGCCGGAGCGCTCCAGCATCAGCGGTGCCTCGTACAGGCAGGACAGGGTGCGGTTTTCGATGACACAGTCCCGGCGCACATTGCAGAACAGGGCGATCTTGTCGAAAATCGACTGCTCCAGGGGCTCGTCGCAGCGCAGGACGATGACGTCGGGATTGACGCCCATGCCCTGCAGCTCCTTGACCGAGTGCTGGGTGGGCTTGGACTTGTGCTCCTCAGAGCCGTGCAGATACGGCACCAGGGTCACATGGATGAATAAACTGTTCTCCCGGCCCACCTCCAGCGACACCTGCCGCACCGCCTCGATGAAGGGCTGGCCCTCGATGTCGCCGATGGTGCCGCCGATCTCCGTGATGACCACGTCCGCGCCGGTCTTTTTCCCGAGGGCGTAGATAAAGTCCTTGATCTCGTTGGTCACATGGGGGATGACCTGGACGGTGGAGCCCAGGAATTCGCCCCGGCGCTCTTTATTGAGCACGTTCCAGTAGACCTTGCCGGTGGTCAGGTTTGAGAAGCGGTTCAGGTCCTCGTCGATGAAGCGCTCATAATGGCCCAGATCCAGATCCGTCTCCGCCCCGTCCTCGGTGACGTAGACCTCGCCGTGTTGGTAGGGGCTCATGGTGCCGGGATCCACATTGATGTAGGGATCCAGCTTCTGGGCGGCCACCCGCAGGCCCCGGGCCTTGAGAAGCCGGCCCAGGGAGGCGGCGGTGATGCCCTTGCCCAGGCCGGAAACCACGCCGCCGGTCACAAAGATATATTTTGTCATAGACATCACTCCACAGTCACGGATTTTGCCAGATTCTTGGGCTTGTCGATGTCGCAGCCGTTCTCCTTTGCCACATAGTAGGCAAAGAGCTGCAGGGGGATGATCTCCACTGCGGCGGACAGGATGGCCGGTACCTTCGGCACATAGACCATCTCATCGGCCAGGGATACGATCTTGCTGTTCTCCCGGAAGGTCACCGCCAGCACCTCCGCGCCACGGGCCTTGACCTCCAGGATGTTGCTCATGGTCTTTTCCATGAGCTTTTCATTGCAGCACAGGGCAACCACCAGCCGGTGCTCGTCGATCAGGGCGATGGTGCCGTGCTTGAGCTCTCCGGCGGCGTAGGCCTCGGCGTGCAGGTAGGAGATCTCCTTGAGCTTCAGCGCGCCTTCCAGGCACACGGCACAGTCGGTATTGCGGCCGATGAAGAACACCGCCTCATGGCTGTGATACTGCGCCGCCAGCTTCGGGATGCCGGGGTTCATGTCCAGGGTCTTCTGAATGAGCTTCGGCAGGGACAGCACCGTGTCCAGCAGTGAATTGTATTGTTTGTCGTCGATGCGCCCCAGGCGTTTTGCGGCGTAAAGGGCGAACAGATACAGCAGGCAGACCTGGGTGGTATAGCCCTTGGTGGTGGCCACGGCGATCTCCGGGCCGGCCCAGGTGTAGAGCACCCAGTCGGCGATCTTGGCGATGGTACTGCCCACCACGTTGACGATGGCCAGCGCCTTCGCGCCGCGCCGCTGGCACTCCCGCAGGGCGGCGATGGTATCCGCCGTCTCGCCGGACTGGGACAGGACGATCACCAGCGTGGCGTCGTCGATGATGGGATCGGCGTAGCGCAGCTCGCTGGCCAGCTCCACATGCACCGGGATGCGCAGAAGCTGCTCGATGGCATAGCGTCCGGCGCAGCCGGCATAGTAGGCCGAGCCGCAGGCGGTGATGACAACGGAACGGATCTTTTTCAGATCCTCCGCCGTCCAGTCGGCGTCGTCCAGGCGGATCTCCCGGCCATGGATCCGCGGCTCGATGGTGGCCTTCACCGCCCGGGGCTGCTCCATGATCTCCTTGAGCATGAAGTGCTCATAGCCGCTCTTTTCCGCCGCCTGGATATCCCAGGTGATGCGGCTGATCTTCTTCTGCACCGGCCGTCCGGCGACGTCGAAGACGCAGATCTCCTCCGGGGAGATCTCGGCGAACTCCCCGTCGTCGAGATAGATGGCGCTGCGGGTATGGGCCACCAGCGCGGTCACATCGGAGGCGAAAAAGTTCTCCCCCACGCCCACGCCCACGATCAGCGGGCTTGCTTCCCTCGCCACATACAGCCGGTCCGGTGCGTCCGCGCACACAACGCCCAGGGCATAGGAGCCCCGCAGGCGGGCGGAGGTGCGGATGACCGCCTTGCGCACGTCGCCGGCATAGTACATCTCCAGCAGGTGAACGATGACCTCGGTGTCAGTCTGGCTCTCAAAGCGGTAGCCCCTGGCGATCAGCTCCTCGCGCAGGCTCATATAGTTCTCGATGATGCCGTTGTGCACCACGGCAAAGCGGCCGTCGTTGCTCAGATGGGGATGGGCGTTGGTATCCGAGGGGGCGCCGTGGGTGGCCCAGCGGGTGTGCCCGATGCCGGTCACGCCGTGCACGGCGCGTCCGTCCTGCGTTTTTTCGCAAAGGCCGGCGATCCGGCCCGTGACCTTGCTCAGATGGATCTGCGTGCCGTCCACCACGGCGATCCCCGCGGAGTCATAGCCCCGGTATTCGAGCTTTTTCAGCCCGTCCAGCAGGATCGGAGCCGCTTCCTGCGCCCCTGTAAATCCGACGATTCCACACATAATGATTCTCCGTTTCCGATTTTTTTTAGATTGTAAATACGCAGACAGGCAGCATTCCGCCGCGCGGAATGCCGCCGATCTGTATTTCGTTCTTATTCGACGTCCTGCAGGGCGTCAAAGCCCTCCTCGCCGGTGCGGACCTTGACCACGTTCTCCACATCGTAGACGAAGATCTTGCCGTCGCCGATGTGGCCGGTGTAGAGCACCTTCTTGGCCGTCTCCAGCACCTGCCGGACCGGGACCTTGCTCACGACGATATCCACCTGCACCTTCGGCAGCAGGGTGGCCTCCACCTGGACGCCGCGGTAATACTCGGGCTTGCCCTTCTGCGCGCCGCAGCCGAGCACGTGGGATACAGTCATGCCCGTAATGCCGATGCCCATCATGGCCCGGGTGAGGGCCTCCAGACGGGCCTCCTTGCAGACGATCTCGATCTTGGTCAGCTTCGGGCCGCCGTCGTCGAAGGTCGGCACCTTTTTGACCGGGATGGCCTCCGCCGGAGGCGTGTCGCCGGACACGACGACGGTTTCTTCACCGCAGCCCTCGCCGTAGTCCAGATTCTCCACCGCAGGCAGGAAATCGGCATAGGCGCTGGGCAGGCCGTGCTCGGTGCTGTCCAGGCCGCGGATCTCCTCTTCCCTGCTCACCCGCAGACCGACCGTCTTGTCAATCGCTTTGAACGTCAGCCACATCAGCGCCGCCGTCCAGGCAAGGATGGCTGCGATGCCCAGAAGCTGGACGCCCAGCAGCCGGGCCGAGCCCGTGTAGAGCAGGCCCTGCAGACCCGCCGGTGCGCTGGGGTTGGCCAGCAGGCCCACCGCCACGGTGCCCCAGACGCCGTTGGCCAGGTGTACGCCCACCGCGCCCACGGGATCGTCCACATGGAAGCGCAGATCCAGCAGCTCCACCACGACGACCACCAGGATGCCGCTCACAACGCCCACAACGATGGCGCCGAGGGCGTCCAGGGCGTCGCAGCCGGCGGTGATGCCCACCAGGCCTGCCAGGGAGGCGTTCAGGCACATGGATACGTCGGGCTTGCCGTTCTTGATCCAGGTGTAGAGCATGGTCACGACGGTGGCCACGGCCGGAGCGATGGTGGTGGTCAGGAAGATGGAGGCCAGGGAGTCGTTGTCCCAGGCGGCGGCGCCGTTGAAGCCGTACCAGCCGAACCACAAAACGAAGCAGCCCAGGGCGCCCAGGGTGATGGAGTGGCCGGGGATGGCGTTGACCTTGGTGACCTTGCCGCCGGGATCCCGGCGGTATTTGCCCAGGCGGGGGCCCACCAGGATCGCGCCGATCAGCGCCGTCAGGCCGCCCACGGAGTGGATGGCCGCGGAGCCCGCGAAATCATGGAAGCCCAGATTGACAAGCCAGCCCTGGGAATTCCAGACCCAGCCGGCCTCGATGGGATAGACAATCAGGGAGATGACGCCGGAGTAGATGCAGTAGGACAGGAACTTCGTGCGCTCGGCCATGGAGCCGGAGACGATGGTCGCGGCCGTGGCGCAGAACACCAGGTTGAACACAAAGGACGATGCGTTGGTCTTGACGAACGACCCGAAATCCGTGAAAATGGTCAGATTCGGGACGCCGATGAAGCCAAACAGATAATTCTCCGCCATCATCAGGCTGAAGCCCAGGAAAACGAACATCACGGTCCCGATGCAGAAGTCCATCAGGTTTTTCATGATGATGTTGCCCGCGTTCTTGGCCCGGGTGAAGCCGGTCTCGACCATGGCAAAGCCGGCCTGCATGAAGAACACCAGGGCCGCGCCGATCAGGAACCAGATGCCGAACACCTGGGTGCCTACGGTCTGCTCCACAAAGTTGGCGATACTGTCTGACATAATAATCCTCCTCTCAAGGGTATGCGGTTATTTGGTTGCGAACAGAAGGTCCGCATAGGACGGGTAGGGCCAGTAATCCTTGGCCGTCAGGGTCTCGGCTTCGTCGCAGGAAGCACGCAGATCTTCCATGCGGGCAAGCAGGATATCCCGGATCTCATAGCCCTCGGCAATGACGTCGGCGGCTCTGCCCACCATGGCAACGCCTGCGTCCAGCTCCTTCGTCTTGGCGCTGATGTCGTCGGCCAGAGCGCACAGGGCGTGCAGCCGCTCGGATTCGCTGGCGCAACGGATGGTGGGATCCACGCAGCGCTTGGCGGCGATGGATTCGGCCAGGGCGGCGCTGTAACGCTCCACCGCGGGCAGGATCTGGGTGCGGGCCATGGACAGCATGGTATTGGCCTCGATCACCACGCTCTTGCAGTAGTTTTCCAGCATGATCTCGCAGCGCGAATCCAGCTCCGCCCGGGTGAACACGCCGTGGGACGTGAGCATCGTGACGTTCTTTTCGTCCAGCAGATGGGGCATGCAGTCGGGGGTGGTGGGATAGTTGAGCAGGCCCCGCTCCTCCGTGGCCTCGCGGATCCAGGCGTCGTCGTAGCCGTTGCCGTTGAAAATGATGCGCTTGTGATCCCGGATGGTCTGCTGGATCAGCGCGTGCAGGGCATCCTCGAAGTTCTCCTCTCCCTCCAGCCGGTCGGCAAAGATCTTCAGGCTCTCGGCCACGGCGGCATTGAGCATGATGTTGGCGCAGGCGATGGAGTTGCTGGAGCCCAGCATGCGGAACTCAAACTTGTTGCCGGTGAAGGCGAAGGGCGAAGTGCGGTTGCGGTCGGTGGTATCCCTTGCGAAGCGGGGCAGCACGTTGACGCCCAGGCGCATGGTGATCTTCTCCTGCGCATGGTAGGGGGTATCGGTCTCGATCGCCTCCAGCACGGCGTTCAGCTCGTCGCCGAGGAACATGGACACCACGGCGGGAGGGGCCTCGTTGGCACCCAGCCGGTGGTCGTTTCCGGCGGTGGCCACGGACAGCCGCAGCAGATCCTGGTAGTCGTCCACCGCCTGGATCACCGCGCACAGGAACAGCAGGAACTGGGCGTTCTCATAGGGCGTTTTGCCCGGCGAGAGCAGGTTCACGCCCGTATCCGTGGCCATGGACCAGTTGTTGTGCTTGCCGGAGCCGTTGACGCCGGCGAAGGGCTTCTCGTGCAGCAGACACACCAGATCGTGGCGGGCCGCCACCTTCTGCATGATCTCCATGGTGAGCTGGTTGTGGTCGGTGGCCAGGTTGGTGGTGGTATAGATGGGCGCCAGCTCATGCTGGGAGGGGGCGACCTCGTTGTGCTCGGTCTTGGCCAGGATGCCCAGCTTCCAGAGCTCCTCGTTCAGATCCTCCATGTAGGCCGCCACCTGGGGCTTGATGACGCCGAAATAGTGGTCGTCCATCTCCTGCCCCTTGGGGGACTTCGTGCCGAACAGGGTGCGG
>CADBKB010000051.1 GCA_902795095.1 Oscillospiraceae bacterium | reverse complement strand
TCCGGGCGGGCTTATCTGGGTGTGACCACCATGGAGATGGACAGCCAGACCGCCCAGATGTACTCGCTGCCCATCGGCGTGTACATCAGCTCCGTGACCAAGGGCAGCTGCGCGGAGAAGGCCGGCATACAAAAGGGCGACATCGTGCTGAAGCTTGGCGACAAGGAGACGGCGACCTACAGTGCCCTCAAGCGGGCTTTGCGCGAGCACAGCCCCGGGGATACCACCACCATCACCATCTATCGCGCCGGCGCGGAGCTGGAGCTTTCGGTCACACTGGACGAGCGACCCAGCGATGAGGAGATCGCCAACGCCGAGCAGGCGGAAACACAGCAGCCGGAGCAGTCCGATACGCCGCAGGAAGGCACGGAGGAAGAGACCGCGCCGGAGCAGGGCGAGCAGCCCCAGCAGCCGGAGAGCGGCATGCCCTTCCCCGGGCGGGATTTTGAAGAATGGTTCCGCTATTTCTTTGGCGGTTAAGTACAAAAAACGGGAAAGTTTCTCGCGATTTGGGTCTATTTCGCCCAAATAAAACCGCTGATTCAGAAAAACAGTTGACTTTTGATTCAGATTTGCTATGATTATTCCACGAAGCCGACTACAAGGAGGAATCTCTATATGTATACCATGCAGACGATTGTGAAGTGTGAATCTGGACTGCACAACAAGCAGGCCACGTACTTCATCCAGAAGGCCAACGAGTTCCGTTCCAGCATCTGGATCGAAGTGGAGGATCGCCGCATCAATGCTAAGAGCCTGCTGGGCGTACTTTCCATGGGCGTTACCACCGGAACCAATGTGACGCTGGTTGCCGACGGTTCGGATGAAGAAGCCGCCGTCAATGCGCTGAGCGAGATGCTGGTGAAGGATATTTTCTGATCGGTACATGGGAACCCTCGCCTCAAACGCAGCCGAACGAGGCCGCGTTTGAGGCGTTTTCTTATATCGGGAGGTGGACAATGACCTTTGAGGAGCTCAAGCAGAAGGCGCGCTCCCTGCCTCTGGAGCCGGGCGTCTATCTGATGCACGACGCTTCCGGTACGATCATCTATGTGGGAAAGGCCAAGCATCTGCGCAACCGCGTCAGCCAGTATTTCCAGGATACGGCGTCCCACACGCCGAAAACCCGGATGATGGTATCCCGCATCGCGGAGTTCGATGTGATCGTGGCCGCTTCGGAGTTTGAGGCCCTGGTGCTGGAATGCAGCCTCATCAAGCGGCACCAACCCAAATATAATATTCTGCTCAAGGACGACAAGGGCTATCCCTTCGTCCGGGTGGATCTGCGCGAGAGCTATCCGAGCATGCGCATGGAAAACCGGGCCGCAGAGGACGGCGCGACGTATTTCGGCCCCTTCGGCAGCCGCTATACGACGCAGTACCTGCTTGACACCCTCCGGCTCACCTATAAGCTGCCGGGCTGCGGCAAAAAGTTTCCCAGGGACATCGGCAAGGAGCGGCCCTGCATCAATTATCAGATGGGAAACTGCGACGGCTGGTGCCGTCCCGAACGCACTCAGGCGGAGTATGCCGCTGTGATGGATCGGGTCCTTCGGGTACTGCGGGGTGACAACCGGGATCTGGCCCGCCTGCTGCGCGAGCAGATGAACGCCGCCGCCGACGCCATGGAGTTTGAGCGCGCCGCCCAGCTCCGCGACCGGCTCCGGGCCGTTGAGGCTCTGGGCACGAAGCAGCTTGTCACCGCCAGATCCATGGCGGATACCGACGCCGTGGGCTACGTTCAGAAGGGGAGCCGGGCCTGCTTCGCGGTGCTGCACTATGTGGGCGGAAATCTGGTGGATAAGGATTATGAAATCGTCGAGCCCTCGGAGAGCGAGGCAGAGGCGTTTTCCGCTCTGGTCAAGCAGTATTACCTCACCCGGCGCTTTGCGCCGAAAACGGTGCTTCTGCCCATGCCGATGGAAGACGGCGAGCTGTTCTCCCGGCTGCTGGTCAAGGAGCTGGGGCGGAAGGTGGAGCTGCGCGTGCCCCGGCGGGGAGACAACGTGCGCCTGGTGGAGCTGGCGGCAAAGAATGCCGCAGAGGAGGCCGGACGCCTGGTCTCCCGGGAGGAAAAGCTCCTGGCGCGGCTGCGGCTGCTGCAGGATATGACCGGTCTGCCGGAGCTGCCCCGACGGCTGGAGGCATATGACATTTCCAACATTGCCGGCACTGACATGGTGGCATCCATGGTGGTATTCCGGGACGGACGCCCTCTGAAATCCGGCTACCGTCACTTCAAGGTGGAGGGCTTCGACGACCAGGACGACTACGGCGCCATGCGCCAGGTGCTTCGCCGCCGTTTTACCCACTATCAGGCGGGGGACAAGGGCTTCGCCGAGCGGCCCGACGCCCTGCTCATCGACGGCGGCGTTGTCCACGCCGAGAGCGTAAGGCAGGAGCTGGAGGATATGGGTATCGCTTTGCCGATCTTCGGCATGGTGAAGGACGGACGTCATCGTACCCGGGCGCTGGTGACCCCGGACGGGCGGGAGATCGGCATCGCCGGCGAGCAGTCGGTGTTCTCGCTGATCGGTCAGATCCAGGAGGAGACCCACCGCTTTGCCATCACTTATCACAAGAAGCTGCGCTCAAAGCGAATGAAGCGCTCAGCCCTGGATGATATTCCCGGCATCGGCCCGAAGCGGGTCCAGGAACTGCACCGGCATTTCCGGTCGATTGAGCGCATCGCCGCCGCTTCGGAGGAGGAGCTCCGGCAGGTGCTGCCGAAAAATGCCGCAGCGAACGTTTACGCGTATTTTCAGAAGAAGCGGGAGGAGAACAAATGAGAGTCATAGCAGGCAGTGCCGGCGGAGTCCGGCTGGCCACCCCGGAGGGCATGCAGACGCGGCCCACCATCGAGCGGGTCAAGGAGGCGATCTTCTCCTCGCTTCATTTTCAGCTTCCCGGCATGCGGGTGCTCGACCTGTTCGCCGGCACTGGCCAGATGGGCATCGAGGCGCTGAGCCGGGGCGCGGCGTCCTGCAATTTCGTCGACTGCCGCGCCGAGGCTGCCGCACTGGTGCGCGAGAATCTGCGGCGCACCCGCCTGGAGGATCGGGCGCAGATCTACTGCGGGGACTATTCGGCCTTTCTCCGATCGGGCCGCGGACCCTTTGATCTCATCCTCCTCGACCCGCCATACGCAGAAAACTTTCTGGAAAATGCGCTGAAAATCATATCGGAAATTGACATTTTAGCGAATGATGGTATAATAATCACGGAACGGTCTGCCGATCGGCCGCTGCGGGGCGAGTTCCCCGGCCTGATCCGGCAGAAGGACCGCCGCTACGGCACGGTGTTGATCACCCGGTTCCGAAAAGACATTCCAGAATGAGGGTACTATGACCATAGCCATTTATCCCGGCAGCTTCGATCCTGTGACCAAGGGACACCTGAACATCATCGAGCGCGCCTCCAAGATTTTTGATAAGCTGATCGTCTGCGTGATGGTCAACGCCGCCAAGCGGCCTACCTTCACCAGCGAGGAGCGGGTGGATTTCCTGCGGCGGGTCACCCGGCATCTGACCAATGTGGAGATCGACGCCTCCTCAGAGCTCCTGGCAGACTATGCCCGGCGCAAAGGCTCCAGCGTCATCATCAAGGGCCTGCGCGCCGCCACCGACTTTGAGAACGAATTCCAGATGGCCTTGATCAACCGCAAGCTGAATCCCGGACTGGATACCATGTTCCTCACTGCGGAGCATCAATACATGTTCATGAGCTCTTCGGTGATCCGGGAGCTTTCAAGATACGATGTAGACCTGAGCGATTTTCTGCCGGAGCAGATCATTCCGGAAGTCAGAGAGAAAAACCACCTGATAGGAGGAAAAGGATATGAATAACAACGGAATTGAGGATCTGATCAGCGTATTGTACGAAACCATCCAGGACGCCAGAGCGGTGCCTCTGTCCTCGGAGAAGTGCATCATTGAGCGCGAGAAGGTGCTCGATCTGCTCGACGAGATCAGCAACGCCCTGCCCGGCGAGCTGAAGCAGGCGAAGACCATCGTTGATTCCCGCAGCGAGGTCATCACCAATGCCCGCCGTGAGGCGGAGAATATCCGCAAGCAGGCTCAGCAGGAGGCCCAGAAGCTGGCTGCCCAGGAGGAAGTATATAAGCTGGCCCAGCAGCAGTCCGATGAGCTCATGCGCACCACCCATGCCAAGGTCCGCGAGCTTAAGCAGGTTACCAATGCCTATGTTGACGACGCGCTGCGCCGTACTGAGGAAGCCATCAGCAGCGCCCTCGGCGAAATCCGTGATTCCAGAGTGAAGTTCCGCGGTCTGACGAACCCCCAGCCCAAAGCGGCTTCTCCCATCATTGAGGATATCTGATTGAATCGAATAGACAGGTCAATTCTCAGATTGGCCTGTTTTTTTCGCATGCGCACAGCGATGCGGAAGCAGAGCTGAAACATAATTATTGGAGGAAATAACATGAGCGAAATGCAAGTATTTGAGCAGTGGCGGTCGTTCCCCACCATGCCCGCCGGACTGAAAGAACAGATGGACGCCATGGCCGGGGATGCACAGGCCATCCGCGGCGCCTTCGGCGGCGAGCTGCAATTCGGCACCGCCGGTCTGCGCGGCGTTATGGGCCCCGGCCCGAACCGTCTGAACATCTATACCGTGCGCCGCGCCGCCCTGGGCATGGCGGCCTGGCTCAAGGGCACGGATCTGCCCCAGCGCTGTGCCATTGGCTACGATTCGCGGCATAATTCCCGCCTGTTCACCGAGGTCTGCGCCTGCGCCTTTGCCGAAAACGGCATCGAAACCTGGATCTATCATGAGCTCGCGCCGACGCCGATGCTCTCCTTCGCCGTGCGCAGCATGAACTGCGGCTGCGGCATTGTGATCTCGGCCTCCCACAACTCCGGCGAATACAACGGCGTCAAGTGCTACGGCCCTGACGGTTGCCAGATGACCGACGAGCCTGCCAAGGTGGTCATGGGAAAGATCCAGTCTGTTCCCGCCCTGTCCGAGCCGGCCAGCACCTTTGATGAACTGCTTGCTTCCGGCGATGTACGACTGCTTCCCCAGAGCGTCTGGGAGGACTATTATCGTGTTGTTCTGGCCGAAGGCCTGCGCCTTGACGAGGTCCCCGCAGCGGGGCTGAAGGTTGTCTATACGCCCCTGTGCGGCACCGGCAACAAGCCCGTGCGCGAGATCCTGCGCCGCATCGGCGTTGAGGCCGCTGTGGTCGCCTGCCAGGAGAATCCCGACGGCGATTTCAAGACCTGCGAATATCCCAACCCGGAGACCGACGAAGCTCTGCGCGAGAGCTATAAGCTGGCGTCGGAGGTACCCTGCGACCTGATCCTCGGCACCGATCCCGACTGCGACCGCATCGCCGTGGCGGTGCCCGTAGAGGGCGGCTTCCGCAAGCTGACGGGCAATGAGCTGGGCTGCCTGCTGCTGGACTATGTCCTGCGCACCCGCTGCGAGCGGGGCGATCTGCCCGAGGGCGCCTTCGCCGTGCGCAGCATCGTCACCTCCGCTCTGGCCGACCGCATCTGCGAGAAGTACGGCGTCGCGATGCGCACCGTTCTTACCGGCTTCAAGTGGATCGGCGGCGAGATCCTCAAGGAGGAGCAGCAGGGAAGACAGGATCGCTTTGTTTTCGGCTTCGAGGAGAGCTGCGGCTATCTGAAGGGTACGTATGCCCGGGATAAGGACGCCGTTGTGGCGGCCATGCTGACCTGCGAGATGGCTGCGTGGTATAAGCGGCAGGGCAAGGATCTGGCCGCGGCCATGGATGCGATCTACGGCGAGTTCGGCTATACCCTGGCCAAGGTGCAGTCCGTGGAGCTCAAGGGTGTGGACGCCATGGAAAAGGCCGCCGCGCTGATGCAGAACCTGCGGGCAAACGCGCCGGAAAGCCTGGCCGGATTCCCCGTGGATCAGGTTCTGGACTACCAGGCCGGTACGGTCCGGTCCATCCCCGGCGGCGTCGAGCCTCTGGGCCTGCCCACCTCCAATGTGGTGGAGCTGCGCTTCGGCAGCGCGGGCCGTGTGATCGTGCGTCCCTCCGGCACGGAGCCCAAGGTGAAGTTCTATTTCACCGCCGTTGCGCCGACCCGTGCGCAGGCGGAGGCCCTTCTGGTCGAGCTCGCCGAGGAAATGAAGCGTTTCGTCCCCGCCGACTGATTTTTTGATCGAAACCCGCACAGAGCCCCAACCGCTTGTTGCTCGCGCCTGTGCGGGTTTTTTGCACCCGCCGCGCTCGACGGAGGCGGACAAGACGCGCCGAAAACTACATAAAATCATATTTAGAATATAAAAATATATTAAAATATGTTGATATTAAAGAAATCAACAAAATAATGTTGACTTTCGTTCTTCTCTGTATTATCATACTTTCAAAGGGGTGATATTATGGAGCAGTATACCGCGTGGATGGTGGATCTCAAGAGCTCAAAAGGCTATTCCATGGCCGATCGCAGCGGGATCCAGAGCCACATCACCGCAGTGTGCGGCGCAATGAACCGACTGTTCGCGCCATCGCTGGCCTGCGCCATCGAGTTCAGCGCCGGCGATGAGCTGCAGGGCCTGTTCCGATTCGCGCCGGCGGCCTACCTGTGCGTGCGTTTGTTTCGCATGCTGCTGTGGCCTGCGCAGATCCGCGCCGGGCTCGGGCTGGGCGCATGGGAGATCCGCCTGCCGGGCGCAGGAACCACCGCCCAGGATGGGAAGGCCTATCATCTGGCCCGCGCCGCCATTACCGCCGCGGAGAAAAACGACTGCGCGGCGCTGTTCTGCTCGGAATCGGAGAGGGATCCCGTCATCAATTTTGCCATCGAGACGGAGACCGTGCTGACCCGCGCACATACGGCCATGCAGAATGATCTGGCGCTCACCGCGGAGCTGACCTATCCCATCACCGTTCCGGAGGCGATGGATCTGACGGTGCTGCCGGAGCTGGCGGCATTGATGGAGAAGAAAACACAGTACGGGTTTTATTCCGAACGGGAGCGCCGCACGGTGCGCTTCACCCATACGCCCCAGGTCATAGCTCCGGTGAACGCGCTTGCGGCGGATGATGCGCTGCGCGTCGGCGGCGGAAAAACCCGAGGCGTTCCCACCGCCGTGGCGGACAGCACGGGGATCGCGCTGCAAAGCGTTGCAAGGACCCTGAAAACCGCAAATATTTACAGCGCCCGCAACGCGGCCATCGTGGCCCTGCGGCTGCTCAGGCAGGAGGAAGAGAAATGATACTGAAGCTGCTGCTTATCGCACATTTTTTGGCGGATTTTTCATTCCAGAGCGCCGATATGGCTGAGGAGAAGAAGCGCAGTCAGAGGCCTTTGCTGCTGCACAGCGCCATCTACGCCGGCGTCATGGCTCTGGCGTGCTTTGCCGGTGTGGCGCCGCTTTATGCGCTGCTGCCGGCGCTGGTCTTCGCGGTATCCCATCTCGTGATCGATGAATGCAAGAGTCTGGTCGCGCGGAAGTGGGATTCCATCTGGCTGCTGCTGATCGACCAGGCGATCCATATCTCGATCATCGTGCTGGTATGGAAATTCTTCTATCTGGAACAGGTTCCGTCGTGGCTGATGCTGAAGGCACGGACGATCCTGCGGGCGAACAACTTCCTGGCAGTCACGCTGATCCTCACCGTCAACTGGGATCCCGCATGCGTGCTGGTGCGCAAGCTCTTCGATGAGCTCAGCACCGGGGCCGAGCGCATGGCATTTGCCGACGAGCCCCGGGCCGGACGCATCATCGGCAAGCTGGAGCGATTTGTCATCGTGATCCTTATGCTCACGGGTCAGACCTCTGCCATCGGTTTTGTGCTGACGGCCAAGAGCATCGCCCGATTCAAGCAATTTGAGGCCAAGGGCTTTGCCGAGCGATATCTCGTCGGCACCCTGGCCAGCACCGCCTTCGCAATCTTTACGGCCCTTGTACTTTGGAAGCTCAGATAATGATTTGGAGGTCACCAATATGAAGCAATGGACCCGCGAGGAGCGCTACCGCGTGCTCCAAAGCCCCGAGGAGATCCGGGCGCTCTATGAATCGATTCAAAAATCTGTCTACCGGCAGACCTATCACGTGCAGCCTGTCACAGGCCTGTCCAGCGACCCCAACGGCTTTGCCCTGCATCAGGGGATCTGGCACCTGTGCTACCAATGGTGCCCCTGGGGAGCCGTCCACGGGCTGAAATACTGGTATCATGTGACCAGCCCCGATCTGATCCACTGGGAAAACGCCGGCATCGGCCTGCGCCCCGACCGCGACTACGATAACCGCGGCAACCACTCCGGCAGTGGGATCTCCGTGGGCGATCAGTTGGTATTCTACTATACCGGAAACCACCGGGACGAGAACTGGGTACGCACCCCCTATACCTGCGCCGCATTCCTGAACGCCGACGGCAAGCTCGAAAAGCTGGATGCGCCTCTGTTCGGACCGCGGGACGACTACTCCGAGCACCAGCGCGATCCCAAGGTGGTATGGAACGGGGAAAAGCAGAAGTATTACATCTTCATCGGCGCGCAGACCGCCGACGGCCGCGGATGTGTGCTGATCTATGAATCCGCGCAGCCCCTGTCCGGCTGGCGTTTTGCCGGCGAGCTCAAGGTGCCGGGCTATGAGCGCTTCGGCGGCATGTGGGAGTGCCCCTATATCGTGAACATCAGCGGGAAGGACGTGCTGATCTTCTCACCCCAGTACACCAAGCTGCCGGGCCGTGCCGAGAGCACCAACCACAACGTGTATCTCATCGGCAAAATGGACTACGATACTTTGACCTTCACCCCCGAAGGCCCCTATCGCTTCCTGGATTTCGGCTTCGATTTCTACGCCGCCCAGGGCGCGGCCAATGTGGGCGATCCGGACAAGGCCATCCTCATCGCCTGGATCGGTCTGCCGGACAACCACTATCCCACCGAGGAGGAGGACTGGGAGGGCAGCATGACCCTGCCCAGGGAGCTGCGTGTCCGCGACGGACGGCTGATCCAGACGCCGATCACGGGCATCGAGACCCTGCGCGGGGCGGAGATCGTCCCCGACGGTCAGCTTCCGAAGGCCTGCGAGCTGGAAATCAAGGTCCCGGCAGGGGACTTTGACCTCAACCTGTTCACAAAGGCCGACGGCTCCGGCGGGCTCACCATGCACTATGACGCCGCCGCGAAGATCTGCACCTTCGACAAGCGGGGCATGGACAAGCGCTTCAATGAGAACGTAGGCGCGGTGCTGGAGCTGCCCCTGGAGAAGGAACTGCAAACCATGCGCGTTTTCATCGACCGCTCCTCCTGCGAGTATTTCCTGAACGACGGCGAGGCCACCTTCACGACCCATTGCTATCCCACCGAGGGTGAGACCGGCTATGTCGTAACCGACGGGGCCAGACTGCGCATCTGGCCGATGAACCCGTCCGTCACCGATCAATTTGTGATTTGAGGGAAACGATATGAAGAAAAAAGTCTTTGCCAGCGATTTTGACGGCACCTTATATTTCTACAAGGCGGACGTGAAGCTGCCGCCGGAAAATGTGGAGAAGATCCGGGAATACCAGGCGGCGGGCCATCTGTTCGGCCTGTGCACCGGCCGGCAGGTGGGCGGACTCACGCCCTTCATCACGGGCTTTGTGGAGCCGGATTTCTTCATCACCAGCAGCGGCGCGAACATCGTCGACCGCAATTTCCAGCCCATTCTGAAGCGGGGCGTGGACCGGGATGTGGCGGACGCCATCGTCAAGGAAATGCTGCCCCGGGGCTACCGGCTGACCCTGGATGTGGAGGGAGAGATCTGCGTCTTTGCCCCCATGGACT
>CADBKB010000050.1 GCA_902795095.1 Oscillospiraceae bacterium | reverse complement strand
GGAGTCGATGGCGGAGCAGGCCGCGGAGGCCAGACCGGGCATGGTCTTGATGACCACGATGTTCTGGGCAAAGTCGTAGCTGGTGATGCACTCGCGGAAGATGGTGTTCAGCCGGGCGGAGAAGGTGCCGCCGGATTCCTTGTTGGCAGCGGTATAGCGATAGGTGCCGAGGTTGGTCAGCTCCTTCACAATGCGCAGCTCCTTGATGTCGCGGGAGATGGTGGCCTGGGTGCTTCGGAAGCCCGCGCGCTGCAGCGCGTCGAGGAGCTGCTCCTGGGTTTCGATGTCATAGGATGCGATGATCTCGAGGATCTTAGCCTGTCTTTGTGTTTTCATCATATTGTTCCTCACTTACTTTCTGAATTTAGCGTTTATGATCTCAAACATGCTCCGATCCCGGAGATGAAGAAACTGCGTATCCAGCTCGCTCTGGCGGATCTGTACCGTGTCGCCGCTGAGCAGACGTATGGCGCGGCCGCCATCCAGGCTCAGGTAGGCGGTCTTTCTGCCCTGGCGGGCGGAGCGGATGGTGACGGTCCGTCCGGCGCTGAGCACGAAGGATTTGGACATCAGATCGTGGGAGCAGATGGGCGTGACCACCATGCAGCGGGCTGTTGGCTCCACCAAGGGGCCGCCGGCGCTCATGCAGTAGGCAGTGGAGCCCGTGGGGGTACAGACGATGACGCCGTCGCCGCTGAGAATGATGGGCTGCTGGGCGTCGCTGGCCACACTCAGATGCACCGTGCGCGCAACGGCGCTCTTGGTCACCACCGCGTCGTTGAGGGCGATGTCATCAAAGAGGATCTGACCCTCGCGCAGCACCTGTACCCGCAGCATCATGCGCCGGTCCAGGAAATAATCGTCGCCGGCCAGCCGGGAGAGGATCTCCAGCTCGCCGCTGTCCACCTCCGCGAGATAGCCCATATTTCCGATGTTTACCCCCAGCACGGGAATGCCCGCCTTGGTGGCTGCCTTGGAGGCATGCAGCACGGTGCCGTCGCCGCCGAAACAGATCAGCAGCTCAGCACCGGGCAGAGCTTCGTCCATGGCGGTAAAGGCGATATCCCGGGGCAGATCGCTTTTCTGCTCCACGTCGAATACAAGGCAAACCTTGCACTCCATGCCGTTGGCCTCGAGGATCTGCTTGGCCTGCCGGAGGGTTTTGAAATTCTTGTCCCGATAGGGATTGGATGAGAGTATGACTTTTTTCATAGGTTACCGGTCCAGTGCGCTGTGGGCCTCGCCCACAAGATTCGATAGATTCTGCGTAAAGGCCGCCCCGGGCGCAAGGCTCAGGTGGGCCAGAAATTCGATATTGCCCTCGGGTCCCTTTACCGGGGAATAGGTCATGCCCCGGATGGTGAATCCCAGGGAGCCTGCCAGCTCCGTGAACTGCTCGAGCACCTCCAGGTGGACGGCAGGATCGCGCACAACGCCCTTTTTGCCCACCTTTTCTCTGCCCGCTTCAAACTGCGGCTTGATCAGGCATAGCACCTGGCCCGCAGGCGCCAGCAGGGCGCGGATGGCAGGAAGCACGATGCGAAGGGAAATGAATGAAACGTCCACCACGGAAAGGTCAATGGGCTCGCCAATATCCTCGGGCCGCACATAGCGGATGTTGGTGCGCTCCATGCACACCACCCTGGGATCCTCACGGAGCTTCCAGGCCAGCTGGCCGTAGCCCACGTCGATGGCGAATACCTTTTTCGCCCCCTTCTGCAGCAGGCAGTCGGTGAAGCCCCCGGTGGAGGCGCCGGAGTCGGTGCAAACACAGCCCGTGGGATCCACGCCGAAGGCTGCCAGCGCCTTTTCCAGCTTCAGGCCGCCCCGGGAGACATAGGGGCAGGTCTGTCCTCGGACTTCGATGGGCGCTTCCGGATCGACCATGGCGCCCGCCTTGTCCTGGCGCTGATTGGCAACGAAGACCTCGCCGCTCATGATGATCGCCTGAGCCTTGGATCGGGTCTCAGCCAGACCACGCTGCACGAGGATCACGTCGAGGCGTTCCTTTTTAGCCATTGTCCAGCACCTCCGTCATCCAGTCTGCCAGGGATTGCGCGTCAAGGCCGCGGTCACGCAAAAGCTCGTCGCGGCTGCCGTGGGTCACAAACCCGTCGCCCAGATTGCGCGCCGCGCATTTCACATCTTTCCCACCGGCGGCCAGCGCGCTGAAAATCTCCTGGCTGAGGCTTCCCTGACGGGCGCAGTCCTCCACGACGAAGACCGCGCCGGTCCTGTCCGCCGAGGCCGTGATGGGCCCCATATCCAGGGGACAGATGCGATCCGGCTTAAGGATCTCCGCTTCCAGCCCCCGGCGGTGCAGCAGCTCCGCCGCAGCCATGACCTCGTTGATCATGACGCCGTAGCTGACGATCGTCAGGTCCTTTCCCTGCCGGAGCAGCGGGAGGCCCGTCGCCTTCTGATAGGCGCCGTCCCCGCCGCGGGAATAACGCACCGCCACAGGGCCGGTACAGTCGTAAATCGCCCTGGCGAGCATTTTTCTGAGCTCCTGGGCATTGGACGGGCAAAGCACCGTCATGCCCGGGATCTGCCGCAGGTAGCCCACGTCAAATTCTCCGTGATGGGTCTCTCCGTCCGGACCGACCAGACCGGAGCGATCCACGGCGAATACCACATGCAGTCCCAGCAGGGCCACATCCTGCATGATCATATCGTAGGCGCGCTGCAGGAAGGTGGAGTAGATAGCCACCACCGGAGTCATTCCCTGCTTGGCAAGGCCGCCTGCCATGGAGACGGCATGGCCCTCGGCGATGCCCACGTCGAAGAAGCGGTCGGGATAGGCCGCGGCGAAGGCGTCCAGGGCGTTGCCCTGCCGCATGGCGGCGGTGATGGCGCAGATCTTCCGGTCATGGGCCGCCAGACGGGTCAGCTCCTCGCCAAAGGCCTCGCAGAAGGTGGCGCCGCCCTTTTTCACCTCACCGGTGGCGGGATCGAAGGGTCCCACGCCGTGGAAGACGTCGGGATTGCGCTCGGCGGGCTCGTAACCCATGCCCTTCTGGGTGATCACATGCAGCAGCACCGGGCAGCGCATTTCCTTGGCTCTGCGCAGCATGTAAATCAGTCGGGTGATATCGTGGCCGCTGACGGGGCCCATGTACTGAAAGCCCATCTCCTCGAAGAAGTTGATGCCCAGCGTGTGACGCTTGAAGGATTCCTTGAGCCGGTGGACGATGCGGTAGATGAACATGCCCCCGGGGGCGTTCAGTGCAAACTTGCGCCAAATGCGCTTGAGCTTGAAGTAGCCGGGCTTGGTGCGGATCAGATTGAGGTAGCTGGCAATGCCGCCCACATTGGGGGTGATGGACATGGCATTGTCATTGAGGATCACGATCAGCGGCTCCGAACTGGCTCCGGCGTCGTTCAGCCCCTCATAGCTGAGGCCGCCGGTGAGGGCGCCGTCGCCCAGCAGGGCGATGACATGGTAATCCTCCCGGCGCAGGGTCCTGGCCCGGGCCATCCCCAGGGCGACGGAAACCGCACTGGAGGCATGCCCCGCGGTGAAGGCGTCGCAGACGCTCTCCCCGGGCTTGGGGAAGCCGGCGATGCCCCCGTAGGTGCGCAGGCCCTCCAGCGCCTCGCGGCGCCCGGTGAGCAGCTTATGCACATAGCACTGGTGCCCTACGTCGAATACCAGACGGTCCCGGCTGGTATCGAATTCCTTCTCTATGGCCACCGTGAGCTCCACGATGCCCAGATTGGAGGACAGATGCCCGCCGTTCTTGGACACGCAGTCCACCAGATATTCCCGAATCTCGGCGCATAGCTGCGCCTCCTGCTCCGGCGGGACGGCGAGCAAATCCTCCCGGGAGCGGATCGTATCTAACAGTTTCATATGATTTCCCTATCGGGACGTCTTTCTCTGATTTTTTCCGCCGAACAGCGGGCGGTGAAAGGCAGCGAGCAGCCTGCCGACAAAATGTACAATGGAAACGCTGTGGCGCAGAGCAATGCCCTTGCCGATGGCCTTCCCGCCGACGGTGAGGCCCGCCACCAGCGCGGACATACCCACCTTCAGCACCGTCGGCCAGGATAAGGTGAAATCCTCCAGCAGCCGTACCGCAATGACGGCGGAGGCCGAGCCGGAAACAACGCCGCAGATATCGCCGATGACGTCGTTGCACACGGACGCCACCCGGTCGGCATTCTTGATCAGTCCGATGGCCTCCTTCGCGCCGGGCACCTTGCGTGCCGCCATGGAGTGCAGGGGCCGCTCCGGGGCGGCGGTGACCGCCACGCCCACCACGTCGAAGGCGATGCCGATGAGAATGATCAGCAGCAGCACCGCCAGGGCGGCATAGATGCCGCTGCCGTCGAGCAGCACGCCGGAGGCATGGGTGAAGCCTGCGGAGATGATCACCGTAAAAAGGAACACCAGCGCGATCCAAAGCGCCGGTGAAGCGCCGGATCTTTTCCGTTTTTTCTGTATACCGGAGCTCCGGTCGGGTTTATCCAAATGAGATTCCTCCCAAAAGACGCATTGCGTCTGTCAGACGAAGATGGTGGCGGCAGGAAGGGTAAATCTTACGGCTTAGGTCGGGTTGGCTTTCCCTGGACGGAACCTCCCGTTGCCGGAGAGGCAGTTTCCTTTTGATCCCTCCATCGGCGCGTCGCCGACGCCGATACCCGATTGCCACTGAGTCCGTACTGCAATCCCCCGCCTGCCCTCTCGACAGCCTAGGTGATTTCCACGACGGCGTCTGCCGGCACCTATCCTCTTTTGCAGATAACCTTTCATGGAAATATCACCTTTGCCCATGGCCATAGGCTCGGGTGCATAGCTTCCCAATCCCGGGATATCCACGCAAGGCAGGCTACGCTGCCCCCAGCACACGATTCTGTGCACCGAAAAGCAGGTTCATCTCCTGTTTCGTACGCGCCGGGAAGGCATGAGCGCCAACGCGGCCGGCGTCGCACAAGAACAGGTCTCCGCGGAAACTGGGTCGTCAGATGCATGCCATTGCAGCTCGCCCAATAACCTTAACCCCCAGCACCCACCCGAAACTGGGCGTAACAAGCAAGCACCAGGGACTTCATCGATATGCCCTTTAAAGGATTTTTAGGCCCTTCTTCAGAACCGGCAGATCCGACTAGGATACTGCGCCACCATTAATGTATTTTATCACATTATTAGTGAATATACAAGATATTTATGCAAAATTTTTTCAATTCTTTTTTGTGAAAAACTATTGAATTTGCAACAATTGTGAAAATGTTGTGAATGCACATCCAGTTAGCATAAATAAGCGCCCGGACGCGGCGGCTTTGTCGCATCCGGGCGGTATCTGTTTTGTTCAGCGGTCGCGGTCCGCCAGCGCTCCGGCGAGCTCCCGCAGGAACCCTGCGTCCTCAAACACATCCAGGGCGCGGATCGCGGTTTCGGTCAGGGTGTTCACCCGGGTGCGGCACTTCGGCAGACCCAGAAGGCGGACATAGGTATTCTTGTGCACGTCCATGCCGGTTTGCTTGCCGAGCTTGTCTGCATCGCCGATGACGTCCAGCATATCGTCGCGGATCTGGAAGGCCAGGCCCAGCGCTGCAGCATACTGGGCGGCGGCGTCGAACTGCTGCTCGCTGCCGCCCGCGGCGATCACGCCCAGGGTGCACGCCGCGCTGATGAGCGCGCCGGTCTTGCGGGTATGGATGGCGCCGATCCCCTCCTCGGTGAGGACCTTGTCCTCCCCTTCCAGATCGAGCATCTGCCCGCCCACCATGCCAAGCTCTCCGGCGCACTGTCCGAGCATCCGCAGCGCCTCCACGATGCGCTCCGGCGGCAGCTTCGCCATGGCAAGCCGGGTAAAGGCAGCCGTCAGAAGGGCGTCGCCCGCCAGCACCGCGCCGGCCTCGCCATAGACCTTGTGGCAGGTAGGTCTGCCGCGGCGGTAATCGTCATTGTCCATGCAGGGCAGATCGTCGTGAATCAGGCTGTAGGTATGTACCATCTCCAGTGCGGCGGCAAAGGGCAGCGCCGCTTCCTCCGAGCCGCCGCAGGCGCGGCAAAAGGCCAGCGTCAGCACCGGACGCAGTCGCTTGCCCCCGGCCAGCAGGCTGTAGCGCATGGCCTCAAAGAGGCTTTGCTGGGGCTCGCCGTCATAGACAAAGCACCTGCTGAGATACGCCTCTACGCTGGCCTGATCCCGGCGCAGCTGCTTTTCGTATTCACTCTTCATCCGCAAACTCCTGCTCCACCGGTTCCCCATCGGGCCCCTTCATGAGCTTCACGATCTTCATTTCCGCTTCATCAAGCTGCTTAGCGCATCCCCGCACCAGGGCGGTGCCCTCCTCAAACAGCTTCAGCGATTCCTCCAGGGGCAGCTCGCCGCGCTCCATGGTGCGCACGATCTCCTCCAGCCGCTTCATGGCGGCTTCAAAGCTTTTCGACTGTTCCATCGGGTTCCTCCTTTGCTGAGAGCACCTGCGCACGGGCGGCGCCGTCGATAAGTCTGAGGGTGAATTCTTGGCCTGGCCGCATCTGTCCGACGCTGCGCAGGATATGTCCGTCATCGTCCAGAGCCAGGCTGTAGCCGCGGCCCAGAACCTTGAGGGGGCTCATGGCGTCGAGCCCGGCGGCCAGGCCGGTAAATCGCTGCTTCGCTGCCGCGACGGCTCCCTCCGCCCCGGCGCAGAGTCCGCGGGACAGATAATCCAGCAGCAGCCGCCGGTCCTGCACATAGGCCACGGGAGAGCGCAGTACCTTCGCCTTTGCCAGGGTGTCCAGTTTCTGACGTCCGAGCTTGACCCGGCGCTGCAGACTCTGCAGCATGGCGCCTTCCATGGCGCGCAGCTTCAGGCGCAGCTCCGTCTGGTCCGGGGTGGCCAACTCTGCAGCGTTGCTGGGCGTGGCTGCCCGCAGATCCGAGACGAAGTCGGAAATGGTCACATCCGGCTCATGGCCCACGGCGGAAATCACCGGGATCTCGGATCGGTAGATCTCCCGGGCCACCCGCTCATCATTGAAGGCCCACAGGTCCTCGATGGACCCGCCGCCGCGGCCGGTGATGATGAGATCCGCCAAGCGGAATCGGTTGACATAACGGATCGCGCCGCAGATTTCCGGCGGTGCCTCCGGCCCCTGCACCCGCACCGGCAGGATCACTGCCTTGCACAGGGGGTAGCGGGCCTTCAGGATCCGCAGCATATCGTGGACCGCCGCACCGGCGCCGGAGGTGATGATGGCGACGGTATGGGGGTATTCCGGCAGGGGCTTCTTATGGGCCGGATCAAACAGGCCCTCCAGCCGCAGCTTTTCCTTGAGCTGCTCGAAGGCCACATGCAGATCCCCCACCCCGTCGGGGCTCAGGGCCGTGCAGTAGAGCTGATACGCCCCGTCCCGCGGAAAGACCGTGATGCGCCCGAAGGCCAGCACCCGCATCCCGTTCTCCGGCTGAAACCGCAGCGACTGGGCGCTGCCGCGAAACAGTACGCAGCGAAGCGCGGCGGCGCTGTCCTTCAGCGTAAAATAGTGATGCCCGGACGGATAGCGCTTGTAATTGGAGATCTCGCCCCGGATGCAAAGGCTTTGCAGGACCCGGTCGGAATCAAAGCGCTGCTTTAAGTATTCATTGATCTGGCTGACCTCAAGAATCCTTCGTTCCATGAATGGCCTCCCAGGTGAGCACGGCAATGCCCATGGCATTGTCGGTGGAAAACACCGGCGGACAGAATACAGCGTCGGAAAAGGCCGCGCGCAGCATGGAATTGGAGGCCACTCCTCCGGAGAAGACCACAGGAAGACCGGGATGCTCGGCAAGCGCCTGCTTCGTGGCCTTCTTCACCGCCTGTATGATAGAGCGAAGGCAATACCGTGCGGTGGCCGCCGGATCGCCGGTTTTCCGATAATATTCCTGCAGCTTGTTCTGCACGCCGGAAAGAGAGAACTCACAGTCGCTGACCCGAACCCGGAACAGGTCCTCGGATTCGGACTGTGCGCTCAGCCGGTCCAGGGCCTTGCCCGCCGGGAACGGCAGCGAAAGCATCTGCCCCGTGCGGTCGATGAGCTGTCCGGCGGACAGATCCGTGGTGCCGCCGATGCGCGTTGCCCGAAGCTCCGGCTCCACCAGAAGCAGCTCCGTGGTGCCGCCGGACAGGTGCCAGGCCAGATGCGGCGCTTTGAGCAGCTCCATCCGGTCCGCGCCCCAGCAGGCGGCGGCGATGTGCCCCTGCTGATGGGAGAAGGTAAATACCGGCACTCCGAGGATCGAGGCCAGCACCCTGGCCTGGCTCTCCCCTGCCAAAAAACAGGGCATATAGGAGCCCTCCACGGCCCGGGGCCGGGTGCTTACGCCCACGGCGGCGATTTCGCCTACGCCGACCGTCTCCATCAGCTGCGCCGCCAGCTCCGGCAGACGCTTGACATGGGAAAAAAGGGCATCGCTTTGGCGAAGCCCCAGTTCCCCCGGCCGTACGTCCAGCAGTCGCGAGCAGTTCTGCCCGTTTCTGCCGTCGAATGCGGCGATGGAGGTAGTATAATTGCTGGTATCGAAGCCCAGGACGATCATGACGTCTGCTCCGCGTCGTGGGCTCTGGCAAAGGCGCCGAGGATGCCGTTGACAAACCCGACGACGTCCTCATCCTCATAGACCCGGGTCAGGCGCACCGCCTCGTTGATGGCAACGCCGGTGGGCACGTCATCCACGTAGAGCACCTCGTAGATGGCCACATGGAGGATCGCCTTGACCAGGCGGGAAATGCGCGAAACGCTCCAGCCGATGGCATATCTGGCAATCACTTCGTCCAGTTCGGCGCTTTTTTCGGCGCACCCGCCGGCCACCGCGCGGATATAATCCATCTGCTTGCGGTTGGGCCGCTCCCGATAGAGCTCCGTTTCCTTGCCCAGTCCGGAATAATATCCCGTCTCCAGCAAGGTCTCCAGGGCCTGGTCAATGTCGGCATGGGTATAGTCCATGCTGTAGACCAGATGGATGGCGATTTCTCTGGCGGTTGACCTTGTCATACCCTTACTCTCATTTCTTCATATTGATGCCGCTGACATTGACGTCCACAGAGCCGACCTTCAGGCCGGTCATGGATTCGATGGCGGCGTGGATGCTGTCCTGCACATTCTTGGCCAGGTCCAGCACGCTGTAGCCGTACTGGGCAATGAGACTGCACTCCACGCAGATCTCGTCGTTTTCATTCTGGCTCAGGCGGATGCCCTTGGCAATGCTCTTCTTACCGAACCGGTCGGAGAATTCCCCGCTCTGGCTTCCCGCCAGCGAGAAAACGCCCTCAACCTCGCTTGCAGCGACCGCAGCAATGGTGGCGATCACATCCTGGGAGATGAAAATCGCGCCGTTTTCCTGCTCCTGCGTGATATATTCCTTGATTTCACTCATGTTCGCTGACCTCCTTTGTAGTTCAATTTATTGTAGCACATTTCAGAAAAAATACAAGCCTATAATTCAGGTCAACAAGAGGATAATATTTGCTGCCATAGCTCTTTGCATAATGGCAGGGCTGTTGGCAGTGGGCACATTTAATGACAAGAGCATTTCAGACTCTCTTTACTCTGTAAATTTTTTCAGCAGAGCAGTCGGAGTGATAGGGCCTATGCCGCTGTTCTTCGTGATAATCCCCATGGCAGGGGCTCTGGCACAAAGGAGTCTGCAAAAAAGCGGCGCTGCTAAGATCATAGGTGCAGCTATCTCAGTCGCTCTTATAGCTGCCCTGAGCTATCTGGCTGCCAAGGCCTTTACCTCCTCTGACTGCCTTGACAGTGTATTCCCCAGCATCAGAGGGAAGATGTGGCTCATTATCCCCATAGCTTTAGCTGTGTTTATGCCCCTGGGCTTTCTGGGATACAAACTGGCAGGGAAAACCACCGATGAAAAGCTTGC
>CADBKB010000049.1:10082-11547 GCA_902795095.1 Oscillospiraceae bacterium | reverse complement strand
GGCAATGTCGTCGTCCGCTCCAACAAGAAGGAAGGCAAGGTTGCCCTGATCTCCGGCGGCGGCTCCGGCCATGAGCCCGCCCACGGCGGCTTCGTCGGCGAAGGCATGCTCGACGCAGCGGTTGCCGGCGCGGTGTTCACTTCGCCCACGCCCGATCAGGTCTATGAGGGAATCAAGGCCATCGCCACCGACGCAGGCGTGCTGATGATCATCAAGAACTACACCGGCGACGTCATGAACTTTGAGATGGCCGGCGAGATGGCCGAGATGGAGGACATCAAGGTCGCCAAGGTCATCGTCAACGACGACGTGGCCGTGGACGGCTCCCTGTATACCGTCGGACGCCGCGGCGTGGCCGGCACTGTGTTTGTCCACAAGATCGCCGGCGCCAAGGCTGAGACCGGCGCCTCCCTGGAGGAGGTCCAGGCCACCGCGCAGAAGGTCATCGACAACGTCCGCACCATGGGCGTCGCCATCCGTCCCTGCACCGTGCCCGCCGCCGGCAAGCCCGGCTTCGAGCTGGGCGAGGATGAGATGGAAGTCGGCATCGGCATCCACGGCGAGCCCGGCACGCACAAGGAGCCCCTGCGCCCCGTGGACGAGATCGTCGATCACATCCTTGAGAAGATCCTTGGGGATCTGGATTTCTCCGGCAGCGAAGTGGCCGTCATGGTCAACTCCTCCGGCGCCACCCCTGCCATGGAGCTGTTCATTGTCAACAATCACGTGGCCGACGTGCTGGCCGAAAAGGGCATCAAGGTCTACAAGACCTTTGTGGGAGAGTTTATGACCTCCCTGGAGATGGAGGGCTTCTCCGTCACCCTGCTGAAGCTGGACGACGAGCTCAAGGCTCTGCTGGACGCCAAGGCAGACACCATCGCATTCAAGGCATAAAAGTATAAGGAGCATCGGCATGGTTAGTAATGAGAAGGTTCTGAGCATTCTGCTGCAGATCGGAGAAAAAATCAACGAAGAAAAGCTCTTTCTGACCGAGCTTGACAACGTGATCGGCGACGGAGACCATGGCATCAACATGGCCCGCGGCTTCGACGCGGTCAAGGCGAAGCAGCCCATGATGGAGGGCAAGGATGTCGGAACGATCCTCAAGACCGTCGGCATGGCCCTGGTTTCCACGGTGGGCGGCGCCTCAGGCCCGCTGTACGGCACGGCATTCATGCAGGCCGGCAAGGCCATGACAGGAAAGATGGAGATCGGCATGGAGGATTTCCTTGCCATCATGGACGCGGCCATTGCCGGCGTACAGCTGCGCGGCAAGTCTACCACCGGAGAGAAGACCATGCTTGATGCGATGGTCCCGGCGACGGAGGCCATGAAGAAGAGCTATGCCGAATCCGGCGACGCCAAGAAGGCGCTGGACGCCGGTCTGGCGGCGGCGAAGGAGGGCATTGAGTATACCAAGACCATCATTGCCACTAAGGGCCGCGCCAGCTATCTGGGCGAGCGC
>CADBKB010000049.1:0-10062 GCA_902795095.1 Oscillospiraceae bacterium | reverse complement strand
CGGTCATCAGGACCCCGGCGCCACTTCCTTCACGGTGATGCTGGAAGTGATCGACGGCGCGATCTGAGGAACGCGCAATGGTCGGATTTGTGATCGTCTCGCACTGCGAGATGCTGGCAAAAGGCGTCGTGGAGATCACGAAGATGATGGCTGACGGCGTGCCCATTCGTGCCGCGGGCGGCATGGAGGACGGCGGCTTCGGCACCAGCTTTGACAAGATCTACAATGCCATCGAAGAGGTCTATTCCGAGGACGGCGTGATCGTGCTTATGGACATGGGCAGCGCAGTCATGACCACGGAAATGGTCATCGAAGCCATGGACGGCCGCAAGGTGGTCATGGCCGACTGCCCGATCGTGGAGGGCGCTGTCACCGGCACGATCAGTGCGATCTCGGAATCAAGCCTGGAAGAGATTATGGAGGAGCTTGCGGAGGTAAAGCACCAGAGCAAGTTCTGATTCCGGCATGAAAGGATGCGCCCTGCGAATGCGGGGCGCATTTTTATATCTCTATTGCAATAGTGGGGAATTCGCGGTATAATGCAAGAAAACAGGCAAATGGGAGGCTGTTATGAACGAAATGATTGTAAAACGCAACGAGCTGCTGGCGAATAAGGTTATCGCCGGCCTCAAGAGCCGCAATATGACCGGCTATTATGCCGGGGACCGTGCCGCTGCGCTGAAGCTGGCGCTGGAGCTGATCCCCGAAGGCAGCTCTGTCACCATGGGCGGGGCCATGAGCGCCCATGAGATCGGCCTGGTGGAGGCGCTCAAGGCAGGGAACTACCATTTCATCGACCGTGATGAATACGCCGACAAGCGCGCGGCCATGCTGGCGGCCTATGACGCCGACGTCTTTCTGTCCAGCGTCAACGCCATGACCCAGGACGGCGTGCTGGTCAATATCGACGGCAACGCCAACCGCGTCTCCGCCATCGCCCAGGGGCCGCGGAAGGTGGTGTTCATCGTGGGTATGAATAAGATCTGCGACGATGTGGACGGCGCCATGAAGCGCGCCCGGAATGTGGCCGCGCCCATCAACGTCCAGCGCTTCGGCCTGAATACACCCTGCGCCCGCACCGGCGCCTGCGCCGACTGCAAGTCGCCGGACACCATCTGCTGCCAGTTCCTCATCACCCGCTTTTCCCGTCACGCGGACAGGATCCATGTGATCCTGGTGAACGACAATCTCGGATTCTGAACACAAACGCCGCAGCGATCCGCTGCGGCGTTTTAAGGAGATACTATGAGTCTGTATGCCATCGGAGACCTGCATCTGCATTTTCAATGTGAGCCCAAGGCCAGAAACCAACTGACCGACCGGCTCTGGCGGGATCACGAGCGAAAACTGCTCAGGCACTGCGCAAACATGATCCGCCCGGAGGATACGCTTGTACTGCTGGGCGACCACAGCTGGGGCAGAAACCTGGCTGAAAGCGCGCAGGATCTGGAATATATCGCCGGGCTCCCGGGACGGAAGATCCTCCTGCGTGGCAATCACGACGCCTTCTGGCCGGTGAACCATACCGCCAGGCTGAATGAGCACTATGCCGGGCGGCTGGCCTTCCTGCAGGGCAATTACTATCCCTACCGGGACTATGCCCTGGTGGGCACGAAGGGCTTCTGCTTCGAGGGACCGTACTACCTCAACGCATACCGCCAGGTCATCGGCTGGGATGAGGAGAAGGCGGCGCACGCGAAAAAGATCGTGGACCGGGAGCTGGGCCGCCTGCGGGAATCCTTTGAAGCGGCAAAGGCGGACGGGTATCGAAAATTCATCATGTTTCTGCATTTCCCGCCCACGAATCTGCTGGAGCGCGACAGCGGCTTCACCCGCATGGCGGAGGAATACGGCGCGGAGCGGGTGATCTACGCCCATCTGCACGGCCAGAGCAAATTCCGACTGAGCGTTCTGGGAGAGCTCAACGGGATCGGTTACTCTCTGGCGGCGGGGGACTACCTGCGTTGGAAGCCACTGAAAATCATGGATTGAGTGCGGCGCCCCAGGCCTCGATCAGCCGATCCAGGCTCCAGGCTGCGTTGGCTGGGCTGGTGGAAGGCAGATACACCGCCTCAATGCCCGTAACCGGCTGGATATAGCGCCCATAAAGGCGGAATGAGGTCGTCCCGTTGCAGAAGATCCTTGTCACCCGGCTGCCCGCCAGAATGGGGGTAAGGTCGTTGGCTAC
Source organism: Oscillospiraceae bacterium (assembly GCA_902795095.1). The sequence continues at coordinate 7,874 of CADBKB010000049.1, read as the reverse complement.
GGCGTTCGTGATGGAGCTGTCGGAGGAGCCGACGATCTCACAGGACGCGATCACGTCCCAGAGAGCGAAGCCGTGGTCCAGCACCAGCTTTGTTTTTTCCTCGACATTCCGGGGCGTCGGCTCGCCGCAAAGGGCGGCCAGGACCCGCCAGAAGCGGTTCTGCGGATGACCGTAGAAGAACATGGCTTCCCTGGATTTGACGGAAGGGAAGGAGCCGAGGATCAGTCTTTCGGAGCGCGGGCCGTAGAGCGGCGGGATCGGATGTTCTATGCGCATGTCGCACCTCGTTTTTTCTTTTATTATACCGCGCTTTTCACCGATGTCAAAGCCCCGGAGTTCGTTCTGCGGATCACACCGCCGAGCCAGTGCAGATCTTCCCGGGTGACGGTCCCTGTGACGGCCAGGGAAGCGGAAAACACGGGCAGGAACAGCCAGGGCAGGGGACGAAGCGCCAGGATACATATGCAGAAGCACAGCGCCAGCTTGACGCAGAACCGCGCGGGCAGGGGACAGCCGGTGATTATCCACAGGCGGGCGGCGCTGAGGCAGTAGTTGAGCAGCCGGGTCGTTCCGAAGCAAATGACATAGCCCGTCACGCCCAGCCGGGGCAGAAGCGCCAGCAGCCCCGCGACCTCCAGAACAGATGTGAAGATATTGCACCGGACGCAGTAGACCTGCTCGCCCAGGCCCTTCAGAAGGCCGTCGGTGATGGAATCGACATAGAGAAACAGGATCATCGGGGCAAACACGGCGAGGTACGTCCCGGCCCGGGCGCTGTGATATACAAGCGCGGTCAGCGGCTCGGCGAACAGATGAAGCAGACCGGCGCAGATACAGGCAAATACAGCCCCGGCGCGGAAACAGCGGTCCGTCAGTGCGCGGATGCGCTCTTTTTTTGCCTGCACCCGCAGGCGGGAGAGCTCCGGGATCAGCAGATCCACCAGGGCATATAGAAACGCCGCAGGGAAATAGACGACGGGGAAGACCATGCCGTGGATCGCCCCGTAGGCTGCCAGGGCATCCTCCGTGGAGCCTCCATAGCGCGAAAGCCCCCGGGGAATGAGCAGGTGCGTGGCGGTGGAAAGGCCGGAGCGCACCCAGTCCCCCAGAGCCAGGGGCAGGCACATGCGCAGCATCCGGCGCGCCACCGGGATCTCCGGATCCGGTTTTGGCAAGCTGCGCAGGCAGAGGATCCCCATGGCTGCCAAAGCCCACAGACCTGCCAGACCGCCGCCCAGGACGATGGCCCGGCAGGCGATAGCGGGATCGCCGGAGGCGCCGCGCAGCAGCAGGACCGTGAGAACGATGGATGCGAGCCGCTCGAAGCCCTCGATCCCCACGAGCTGCCAGATCCGCCCGGAGGCGGTGAAATAACCTGTGAGCACGGCGCACAGGCAGTCGGCGGGCAGGAACAGCCCCAGCAGACGGATGCTGGCTGCCGCCCGCGCGTCGCCGATCCAACGCAGGGCAAGGAAGTCTGCGCCGAGGAGGAGAGCCAGTCCCGCCAGACAGCCCGCGCAAAGGCAGTAGCCGGTACATGCCTGCAGCACCCGCCCCACGCCCCGGATGCGCCTTTGCCCGAGTTCTTCTGCACAGAGGTACATGGCAGTGACCCGGGCGCCGGACACGCCCACCGTGAGAGCCAGACCACCCACGGTGAGGATGAGCTGCAGAAGCCCGAGACCCGCCGCACCCACCGTCCGGGAAAGATACACCCGGAACAGCATCGCCACACCCTGCAGCGCCAGATTTGCTCCGGCCAGCAGCAGCGCCCCGTAAAACATCGTCGGCTTGCCCCGCATAAGATCACCGCCCTTCCCGAAATCCTATGGAAAGGGCGGTGAGATTATTCTGAAGACAAAATGCCTCCCCCTGGAGGGCACCCGCAGGACGTGTATTGCGCAGAAGGTGGCATCCGGCAAAGCCGGAGGACGGCGACGGCGGCGAAGCCGCCTAGTACCTTTAGGTGATGAAGTGGATGACGTAAAGTCTGGAAGCATCCTCATATGATGCTGTCTGTCCCTGCAGGTGCGTACGGATGGGCGGATGTGGGCATCCGCCCCTACGGGTGATCATTAAAAAAACCCTCCCGCACCGGTTGGTGCGGGAGGGTGCGTTGGTTATTTAGGATTCGTCAGAGCAGAACTCAGTCGGCGTACAGGTCGACGAGCTTGAGCAGGTGCTCGTAGCGCTCCTTGGCGGCTTCCTCGTTGCGGGCGAACAGGACGGTGGCGCGCTCGGGGAACTCGCGGGTCAGACGGCTGTAGCGGGCTTCGTTCATCAGGAACTCCTGATAGCCGCCGGCGGGCGCCTTGGAATCCAGGGTGAACTTCTTGCCTTCCGCGGCGGGGTTGAAGCGGAACATGTTCCAGTAGCCGCAGTCGACAGCCTTCTTCATTTCCTTCTGGCAGTTGACCATGCCGCCCTTGATGGAGTGCATCTCGCAGGGGGCGTAGGCGATGATGATGGACGGGCCGTGATAGGCCTCGGCCTCGGTGATGGCCTTGATGGTCTGCGCGGGGTTGGCGCCCATGGCGACCTGGGCCACATAGACATAGCCATAGGACATGGCGATCTCGGCAAGGCTCTTCTTCTTGACTTCCTTACCGGCAGCTGCGAACTGGGCGACCTGGCCGATGTTGGAGGCCTTGGAGGCCTGTCCGCCGGTGTTGGAGTAGACCTCGGTATCGAACACGAAGATGTTGACGTCTGCGCCGGAGGCCAGAACGTGGTCCACGCCGCCGAAGCCGATGTCATAGGCCCAGCCGTCGCCGCCGAAGATCCACACGGACTTCTTGGACAGGTATTCCTTCTTGTCCAGGATCTCCTTGACGGTATCGCAGCAGACGTTGGCCTCGAGGTTGGCAACCAGAGCAGCAGTGGCGGCCTTGTTGGCCTCGCCGTCGTTCATGGTGTCGAGGTAGGCCTGGCAAACGGCCTTGCGCTCGTCGGAGTCGGTCTTTTCGATGACCTCGCGGACCTTCTCCGCCAGGCTCTCGCGGATGACCTTCTGGGCCACGTGCATGCCGAGGCCGTGCTCGGCGTTGTCCTCGAACAGGGAGTTGGCCCATGCGGGACCGTGGCCGTTCTTATCGGTGCAGTAGGGAGAGGTTGCGCCGGGGCCGCCCCAGATGGACGAGCAGCCGGTGGCGTTGGAGATGTACATGCGGTCGCCGAAGAGCTGGGTGACGAGACGGGCGTAGCTGGTCTCGGCGCAGCCCGCGCAGGAGCCGGAGAACTCAAGCAGCGGCTGACGGAACTGGCTGCCCTTGACGGTGTTGTCCTGCATGTCGGCCTTGTCGGCAACTTCCTTGACGCAGTAGTTGAAGACTTCCTGCTGCGCGGCCTGGCTCTCCTGCGGGACCATGGTCAGGGACTTGGTCGGGCAGACGCCAATGCAGACGCCGCAGCCCATGCAGTCCAGCGGGGAGACAGCCAGAGTGTAGGAGTAGACGCCCTTGCCCTTGCCGGCCTTGATGGGAACGATCTTGGCGGCGGCAGGAGCCTTGGCGGCCTCTTCCTCGGACAGAGCGAAGGGACGGATGGTGGCGTGCGGGCAGACATAAGCGCAGTTGTTGCACTGGATGCACTTGGAGGCGTCCCATTCGGGGACGGTCACGGCTACGCCGCGCTTCTCATAGGCAGCGGCGCCCAGCTCGAACTGACCGTCGACATAGTCCACAAAGGCGGAAACGGGCAGGCTGTCGCCGTCCATTCTGCCAACGGGCTCCAGGATCTCCTTGACCTGCTTGACGAGCTCGGGCTTGCCCTCGAGGGCCAGATCGGCGGGAGCGTCGACAGCGTCGGCCCAGTCGGCGGGAACGTCGATCTTGACGTAGGCGGTGGCGCCGGCGTCGATGGCCTTCCAGTTCTTCTCAACCACGTCCATGCCCTTCTTGGCATAGGAGTGCTCCGCGGCGTCCTTCATGTAGGTGATGGCTTCTGCCTCGGGCATGACCTTCGCCAGGGAGAAGAAGGCGGACTGGAGGATGGTGTTCGTGCGCTTGCCCATACCGACCTCGATGGCCAGGTCGATGGCGTTGATGGTATAGAGCTGGATGTTGTTCTTGGCAATGTAGCGCTTGGCTTCGGCGTTCAGGTGATGGGCCAGCTCCTCGGGGCTCCACTGGCAGTTGATCATGAACACGCCGCCGGGCTTGACGTCCTGCACCATCTTGAAGCCCTTGGTGACATAGGACGGGTTGTGGCAGGCCACGAAGTCGGCCTTGTTGATGTAGTACGGGCTCTTGATGGGCTTGTCACCGAAGCGCAGATGGGAGATGGTGATGCCGCCGGTCTTCTTGGAGTCGTACTGGAAGTAGGCCTGGACATACTTGTCGGTGTGGTCGCCGATGATCTTGATGGAGTTCTTGTTGGCGCCGACGGTGCCGTCACCGCCGAGGCCCCAGAACTTGCACTCGATGGTGCCTTCGGCCGCGGTGTTGGGGGACTCATGCTCGGGCAGGGACAGGCCGGTCACGTCGTCGACGATGCCGATGGTGAACTGGCGCTTCATCTCGTCGCGGGCAAGCTCTTCAAAGACTGCGAACACGGAGGAAGGAGGCGTATCCTTGGAGCCGAGGCCGTAGCGGCCGCCGATCACGGGGATCTGGATGCCGGCGTTGGCCAGAGCGGTGACCACGTCCATGTACAGGGGCTCGCCGATGGAGCCGGGCTCCTTGGTGCGGTCGAGGACGGCGATCTTCTTGCAGGTGGCGGGGATGGCGGCGATGAGCTTGTCGCAGGCGAAGGGCCGGAACAGGCGGACCTTGATCAGGCCGACCTTCTCGCCCTGGGCGTTGAGGTAGTCGATGACTTCCTCGGCCACGTCGCAGATGGAGCCCATGGCCACGATGACGCGCTCAGCGTCGGGAGCGCCGTAGTAGTTGAACAGCTGATAATCGGTGCCGAGCTTCTCGTTGACCTTGGCCATGTACTTCTCGACGATGGCGGGAACCGCGTCGTAGTACTTGTTGCAGGCCTCACGGTGCTGGAAGAAGATGTCGCCGTTCTCGTGGCTGCCGCGCATGGCGGGGCGCTCGGGGTTCAGGCAGTGCTTGCGGAAGGCCTCGACCGCGTCCATGTTGCACATTTCCTTGAGATCGTCATAGTCCCAGATCTGGATCTTCTGGATCTCGTGGGAGGTGCGGAAGCCGTCGAAGAAGTTGATGAAGGGCACGCGGCCCTCGATGGCGGCCAGATGGGCCACGGCGCCGAGGTCCATGACCTCCTGGGGGTTGGTCTCACAGAGCATGCCGAAGCCGGTCTGACGGCAGGCATAGACGACGGAGTGGTCGCCGAAGATGTTCAGCGCCTGGGTCGCAACGGTACGGGCCGAGACGTGGAACACGCCGGGCAGCAGCTCGCCGGCGATCTTGTACATGTTGGGGATCATCAGCAGCAGGCCCTGGGAAGCGGTGTAGGTGGTGGTCAGGGCGCCGGCGGCGAGGGAGCCGTGCACGGTGCCGGATGCGCCGGCCTCGGACTGCATCTCAACGACCTTGACGCGGTTGCCGAAGATGTTCTTGCGGCCCTGGGCGGACCACTGATCGACATAGTCGGCCATCGGGGAAGACGGGGTGATGGGATAGATACCAGCTACCTCAGTAAAAGCATAGCTGACATGGGCGGCAGCGGTATTGCCGTCCATAGATTTCAGTTTTCTGGCCATTTTTTACCTCCTGTAAGGTTCAATTTTAACCTTATCTATTTTAGCACTATTTCTTCCGTTTGTAAATCGCCAAATTTCATCTAAATAGCAAAAAATAGCCGAAAAACCACGGACTGTCCATTTTTTTGTCGCGCGAAAAAGAATGTTGTTGGTTTTCTTTGGATTTGCTTGATATTTTTACGGTGATTTGCTATACTTTTTATTGAAGAATCCGCCACAAGGATGCACCGTCGGACATCTGCCCGGCAGCGTCCGACCCGACAGAGAAAAGGAGGAATCCCATGGCATTTTGTCCGAATTGCGGCGCCCAGGTCGAGGAAGGCGCAAAGTTCTGCAACTTCTGCGGCGCGAAGCTGGGCACAGAGCCGGTCCGCTCTGTACCGGAGCCGCCCGCAGCCGATCCCATTCCCGCGGCGCCGGAGATCCCGGAGGCCCCGGAGCTTCCTGCCGAGCCCGTTCTGAGCGGCGAGAGCGCTCAGGAAGCGGCGCCCGCAGCGCAGAGCTTCCAGCCGATTTACGACGCTCCCGCGGCGCAGCCGGCCTATGTCCCCGCTGCGGCGCAGACTGCCTATAACCCCGCTGCGGCACAGCCCGCGTATGCCCAGCCCATCTATTCCGAGCAACCCAGGAAAAAGAGCAAAAAATGGCTGATCCCTGTGATCATTCTCGCCGTGCTGGCTTTGATCGGCGTGGCGGCCCTGGCCATTCATGGGATCGGCAGCCGCAGCGCGGCCAACGATCCGAATATCGGCACCTATAAGGCCACGAATGTTTCCATGTACGGCCTCGATCTGGATCCCGACGATATCTTCGAGGGCGGCTTCATTATTGAGCTGCGCGAGGGCGGAAAGTGCTATATCCAGGCCGGCGAAACCAAGGGCACGGGCACCTGGAAGCTCGAGGAGGGCGTTCTGACCATCAACGACAGCTCCAGTACCATCGAGGCCAAGCTGGATAACGGCGTGATCACCATTGAGAACATGCTGGATATGGGCTTGAATATCACATTGGAGAAGCAGGAAGTCGACTGAATGACAGCTGCAAAACGCCGCCGTGGAGCACATGGCGGCGTTTTTCTTTTTATAGTTGACTTTTTGCCCGCGCTTGTGTAAAATGGTGCCATATTGGAAACGCCATGATGGGGAAGAAGCGGTGAACGTCCTTCCAGAGAACGGCCGGCAGGTGCGAGGCCGCAGGATGCAGCCGGATAGGTCGCCCCGGAGCGGAGCGCTGAACAGTGCAGTAGGCGTCTACGGGAGCTCCCGTTACAGAGCGAGAGTGTCCGCTTTTTGCGGGAACTCAGGTGGTACCGCGAAAGCTATTTCGTCCTGAGCACGGTTCAGGGCTTTTTTTATGGAATGAAGGAGATGTAATTTATGGCGAAAGAACTCCAGAAGGTCTATGATCCCAGAGAGGTGGAGGGCCGGATCTATCAGATGTGGATGGACAAGGGCTGCTTCAAGGCGGAACCCGATCCCGAAAAGAAGCCGTTTTCCATCGTCATGCCGCCCCCCAACGTCACGGGCCAGCTTCATATGGGCCACGCCCTGGACTCCACCCTGCAGGATATCCTGATCCGCTTCAAGCGCATGCAGGGCTACAGCACCCTGTGGCTGCCCGGCACCGACCATGCCGGCATCGCCACCCAGATCCGCGTGGAGGAAGAACTGCGTACCAAGGAGGGCCTGACCCGCTACGACCTGGGCCGCGAGAAGTTCCTCGAGCGTGTCTGGGACTGGAAAAACAAGTACGGCTCGCGCATCGTATCCCAGCAGATGAAGCTCGGCACCAGCTGCGACTGGGACCGCGCCCGCTTCACCATGGACGACACCTGCGCCGCGGCCGTTCGCAAGACCTTCGTCGACCTGTATGAAAAGGGCCTCATCTATAAGGGCAGCCGCATCATCAACTGGTGCCCCCACTGCATCACCGCCCTGTCCGACGCCGAGGTCGAGTATGTGGACAAGCCCGGCGCCCTGTGGCACATCCGCTATCCCCTGAGCGACGGCAGCGGCGATCTGGTGGTCGCCACCACCCGTCCCGAGACCATGCTGGGCGACTCCGGCGTGGCCGTCAACCCCAACGACGAGCGCTATCAGCATCTGATCGGCAAGACCTGCATCCTGCCCATCGTGAACCGCGAGCTGCCCATCGTGGCCGACGAATACTGTGAGATCGAGTTCGGCACCGGCTGCGTCAAGAT
>CADBKB010000048.1 GCA_902795095.1 Oscillospiraceae bacterium | reverse complement strand
CAGAAATACATCCGCCAGAAGCGCATCAAGCGCAACGGGGCGCGCGCCCAGCGCGACGACCGCCTGTGCGAGGGCGATCTCCTCCAGCTCTACATCAACGACGAGTTTTTCGACACGCCGAAGCCGGAGAACGCATATCTCAAGGTGGGCGCGCCGAAGCTCCATATTGTATATGAAGACGAGAACATCCTGCTGGTGGACAAGCGGCCTGGCCTGGCGGTGCATCCCCACGACGGCGCGGAGTACGGCAAGACCCTGATCGACCACATCCAGGCCTATCTGTACGCGAAGGGCGAGTGGAACCCCCGGGGCGAAAACGCCTTCACCCCCGCCCTGTGCAACCGCATCGACCGCAACACCGGCGGCATCGTCATCGCGGCGAAGACCGCGGAGGCCCTTCGGGTGATGAACCAGAAGATCCGCGACCGGGAGATCGAGAAATACTATCTGGCCGTGGTCCACGGCACGCCCAGGCCCGCCGAGGGCGAGCTCAAGGGCTACCTGTTCAAGGACGCCGTGAAAAACCGCGTGTATGTCACGGACAAGCCCCAGCCCGGGGCCCGCACCTGCCTGACCCGCTACCGCACGCTGGACCGGCGGGACGGCCTGGCCCTGGTGGAATGCGAGCTCATCACCGGCAGGACCCATCAGATCCGCGCCCAGTTCGCCCACGCGGGCCATCCCCTGCTGGGCGAGGGCAAATACGCCAAGCCCGACAAGCGCTACGGCCGGAATTATCAGGCCCTGTACTCCTACCGCCTGGTCTTCCGCTTTACCACCGACGCCGGCGCCCTGGAAGATCTCAACGGACGCAGCTTCCGGGTGGAACAAGTGGATTTCGTCGAGGAATATTTCCCCGGCTTTGCCTACTGAGAAAGGATACGCCATGTACGAGCTCATCCAGGTCGCGCCGCGCACCTGTTATATCGACTGCCCCGCCAAAATCGGAGTGTACCGGATCAATGATACCGAGGTCTGCCTCATCGACAGCGGCAGCGACGCCGACGCGGCGAAAAAGGTCCTGAAGCATCTGAAGGCCAATAGCTGGACCCTGCGCGCCGTTTATCTCACCCATTCCCACGCCGACCACACCGGCGGCTGCGCCACGCTGGCCAGCCGTACCGGCTGCGCCATCTACGCCCCCGAGGGCGATCTCAGCTTTACCCGCCATCCGCTGCACGAACCGTCGCTGCTCTACGGCGGCTGCCCGCCCAAGCCCCTGCGGAACAAATTCCTCATGGCCAAGCCCAGCGATGCAAAGCCCCTGACGCCGGAGGCCCTGCCCGAGGGGATGGAGATGCTCTGCCTCGACGGCCACTGCCCCGCCATGCTGGCATTCCGGACCCCAGACGGTGTCTGGTTTCTGGGCGACTGCATGAGCTCTGCGGAGATCATCGAAAAGTACCATGTGAATTATCTCTACGACCCCCGGCAGTACCTGGCGGCCCTGGAGACGGTCAAGGGCCTGGAAGGCAACTGCTTCATCCCCGCCCACGCCCCTGTGCTGGAGGACGTCAAGCCCCTGGCGGACCGGAACATCTCCAAGGTGCACGAGATCGCCGCGGTGATATGCGAATTATGCGCCGCTCCCATCTGCTTTGAGGACATTCTCAAGGGCGTGTTCGATCATTATAACCTGTCCATGAGCTGGGGCCAGTACGTCCTGGTGGGCAGCACCGTCCGCGGCTACCTGGCGTGGCTCCTGGACGAAGGACAGCTCGCGGTCAGCTTTGAAGAAAACCGGATGCTGTGGCACCGGGTTTAATGTCGCTGCGCACCCGTAGGGAGGCGTCCCCTGACGCCTCCGTTGTGCGCTGTCGATGTGCATTGCAGTTCATGACCCCACTGGGAGGCATCATGGGATGCCCCCTTACGGCGAAGCTTTGATTGAGAGCAATCAGAAACGAGGGATAATATGATATATGATAGTCTGGATTTCAGCCAATTCCTGGAATCTTTTATGAAACGAGAAAATAGTAACCTGGACATTCAGGAAATACTATCAAGAGAATACTCCGAGGATGCTGTGATAGATGCATATGAGTATTGTATGAAGAAATGCGATTGGGACCCATCTGTTTTGGCGGACGGCAATATCAAAGACTTCCTTCTGGGTATGCTGTTTCAGGCCGAAGTCGATAACGGCGGGATTTCCCAATTCTTTTTCAACAGCGCGGGCGATCAGTCCCGGGAAACGGTTGCCGCTCTCACAAAGATAGACGCAGAATCCGCAAGGATATTGTCCGAAGCGCTGAGCTGTTTCCCAAATGGCATTGCGCCAAGGGATCGTCAAGCCAGAAATAACCTTATGGATCAGTTTGATGAAGAAACCGCCAATCGTTTAGAGAAATTAGAAGAGATTATTTCCGGTCATAACAGTTCTAAAAGCTATTACGATTTTCTACAGGAACACAAAGAAGATTTCTTAAACTTCTGAATCATCACAAAAACGAGGTGCAAGCAGCCTGCTCGCACCTCGCTTTGTTTTATGCCGTTGCCCCGGCCTTGGTGTAGACCGTCTTGGCGCTGACGCCGGGGAGCCTTCCGATGCGGCCGGACAGGGCGCTGACCTCCGGCTGGGGCGCGTCGAGCACCACGCAGATGACGCTGACGCCCCGGTCGCGGTAGGGAATGCCCATGCGGCCGATGATGTGCTTTCCGTATTCATGCAGCAGGGCGTTCACCCGCTCCGCCGCCTCCAGGTCCTCGATCAGCACCGTCAAAACGGCAACTCTGCTTTCGCTCATTGGTTCCTCCCTGTCCTGCGGCGCCATGCGCCGGTGTCGATGGTTCTTGCAAACCCGGTGGATGCGGGCGCATGTGGGCATGCGCCCCTACGGGCCGGTACGTTCCGGGCCCATGTGGGCATGCGCCCCTACGGGCCCGGTGCGTTTCGGGCGCATGTGGGCATGCGCCCCTACGGGCCCGGTGGATGCGGGCGCTCTTGTATACGCAACACGGCCAAAGCCTTCCCCTCGAGGGGAAGGGGGACCGCTTGCGGTGGATGAGGTGGAACGCTGAGATGTTCCGAAGCAGCATCGATAGAACTTCCATCAAGCCCTTCAGTCTTCCACCTCATCCGTCACGGCTTCGCCGTGCCACCTTCTCCTCAAGGAGAAGGCGTTGGCGCTCAGATATTCTCCTCCAGCCAGGAGAGCATTTGTGCGCGGCCTTCCTCGCTCATGGGGAAGGTCTTTTCCTGCTCGATCTCGCTTTTTTCATAACAGAACGGCCCGTGCCAGAGCTCAGCGTGGATGGCGCTTTGCTCCATATCCACCTCCCGGCCGTTCTTGACCACCTGGGGGGACAGCTTGAAGCGCAGCGCCCCGGCGCTGCCGGTGAAGACGTTGTCCATGGCAAAGGTGTGCAGGGTGGGCAGATAGATCATGGTTCCTCCCGGGCGCGATAAAGTCAGATCGCCGCGCCGTTTTCGATATTTTATCAGATTTTGAAAAATGATGCAATAGATGCTTATCGAAGATCATAAATAAGTGATGAAGTTGAATCTTCGGAGGGAAGGAAAGTGTGAAAGGGAACCGTCAGGGTTCCCGTTCACGTTCAATCAAACCGCATTTCAAACTTTTCATAGTTTGAAATGCGTCAGCCGGCATGTCAAAAAATTTTTGACATGCCGGCTTTGACTTTTCCGCCGGGACATGGTACCATGGCGGAGAATTCCCCCGAAGGCAGATGATCCCATGAACCGTAAAAAGCTCCGCGCCAATATTCTGCTGCTGCTGGCGGCCCTTTTCTGGGGCAGCACCTTTGTCGCCCAGCGCATCGCCGCCGGCGCCATCGATCCCTTCCCCTTCCAGTGCCTGCGCTGCCTGCTGGGCGCGCTGGTGCTGTATGCGTGCGTCCCGCTGTTTGACAGATTTCTCAGCCGCGGCGCCTGGTCCAGCCGGCCCCTGTGGCTCGGCGGCGTGCTGTGCGGCATCTGCCTGTTCGCCTCCACGAATCTGCAGCAGTTCGGCATCAGCCTCGGCACCACCGCGGGAAAATCCGGCTTCATCACGGCGCTGTACATCGTCCTGGTGCCGGTGTTCAGCATCTTCCTGGGCAGGCGCTCCGGCCTGCTCGTCTGGATCAGCGTGGTCCTGGCGGTGGCGGGTCTGTTCTTCCTGTGCATGACGGAATCCTTCTCCCTGGCCGTGGGCGATTTCGTGACGCTGCTGTGCGCGGTGTGCTTCGCGGTGCACATTCTTTTGGTTGACAAATTCTCCCCCGGCGTGGATCCGATCCGGCTGTCGTGCATCCAGTTCCTGGTCTGCGGCCTGCTTTCAGGCGCGGCGTCCCTGATCACGGGCCTGCCCACGGGAGCGCAGATCGCCGCGAGCTGGTTCCCCATCGTCTATGCCGGCGTGCTCTCCTCCGCCGTGGCCTATACCTTCCAGATCATCGCCCAGCGAAATACCGATCCCGCCGTGGCCTCGGTGCTCATGAGCACGGAATCCGTGTTCGCCTGCCTGTCCGGCTGGATCATCCTGGGCGAACGTCTGTCCGGCCGGGAGCTGCTGGGCTGCGCGCTGATGTTCTGCGCGGTGCTGCTCAGCCAAAAGGAAAGCGCATAATTCGACCGTCCGCGCAAATACTACCCCTGCAAAACATTGCAGGAGGAATAACATGAAACGAATCACTGTTCTATTCGTCGTGCTGGCGCTGGCCCTGGCCCTGTTCACCGGCTGCGGTCCCCGCACCCGCTACGGCCACGGCGCCAACGTCTCCACCACCGACAACGGCACCGTGAACGGCACCAATCCCGACGGCCCCGGCATGCTCGGCGGCGAGGTGGGCGGCAGCGACGTCGACCCCGAGGACTACGGCACGCCCCGGGACGGCGCCCGGACCGACAGCGCCGCCAACGGCCCGCAGGGCGACGGCACGGTTGACGGCAACCGCTGACCCTAAAACCGGCATGACACGTGCATGCCGGTTTTGTATTGGGCGAAACCGATAAAAACATATTGCATTATTTGTCGATATCGGATATAATATAGCCACGAAAAATACAAAGGAGGTCATTTCCATGGCTGTTCAGTTTACCAAGGATACCATCATCGGCAGCGTGCTGGACGTCGCTCCTCAGACCGCCCCTCTGTTCATGGCCATCGGCATGCACTGCCTGGGCTGCCCCGCCTCCCGCGGCGAGACCATCGAGCAGGCCTGCATGGTCCACGGCGTCGACTGCGACGGATTCCTGGCCCAGATCAACCGCTTCCTGGAGGCCTGCGAGGCCAACAAGAGCGCCGAGTAACAAGCACCGAAAGGAAACCTGCGGGTTTCCTTTTGCTTTTTGAGAGGAGTTTTTATGTCCATCCCCATCTCATCGCGGCTGCGCCTGTGTGCCGATCTGGTCGACCCCGGGGCCCGGGTGGCGGACGTGGGCGCGGACCACGGCTATCTCGGCCTCTGGCTGCTGACCGAGGGCCGGGCGGAGCACGTCTGCGCCTGCGATCTGCGCGAAGGCCCCCTGGACAGCGCCCGCCGCAACGCCGGGAAATACGCCATGGCCGGGCGGATGGACTTCTGCCTGTCCGACGGGCTGCAGAGCGTCCCCCGGGACGCCTATGATACGGTGGTGTGCGCCGGGATGGGCGGGGAGCTGATCGTCCGGATCCTTTCCGCCGCCCCCTGGCTGCGCGACGCCCGCTATACGCTGATCCTCCAGCCCCAGACCGACGCCGACCTGCTGCGCGCCTGGCTGAGCGAGAACGGTTTTTTCGAGGACCGGGCCGATCTGGCCGAGGACAGCGGCTTTCTCTACTGCGCCCTGCGGGCAAGGTACACGGGCAAGCTCTGTGCCCTCAGCCCCGGGCAGCGCTTCGTGTCCCCCGCCCTGCGCTCGTCCGCCTCGCCCCTGCTGGGGCAATACATCTCCCGCACGCTGCGCACCCTGCGCCGGATCGCCGCCGGTCTGGAAAAGGCCGACGCCAACCCCGAACCGGAACGCCTGGACGATTACCGCTCCGCCATCGCCGAGCTGGAAGAAATGGAGAAGCACTATGCCGACTGTCAATGAGATCCGAAACCGGTGCCTTGCGTGGGCGCAGCCGGACTGGAAAGAGGAATGGGACAACGTGGGCCTGCTCCTGGGCAGCGCCGACGCCGGGGTCCGCAAGGTCCTCGTGGCCCTGGACGTGACCATGGCCGTTGCGAAAGAGGCCGCCGAATGGGGCGCGGAGCTGATCGTCAGCCACCATCCCCTGCTGTTTTCCGCAGTTAACCTGAGCGACGAGACCCCCGACGGAGCGCTGCTGCTTTATCTTGCGCAGAACCGCATCGCCGTCATCAGCCTGCACACGAATCTGGACAGCGCCCCCGGCGGCGTCAACGACGTGCTGGCGCGGCGCTTGGACCTTCAGAACATAAGCACCTTCGACGGCGCGGAATACGGCATCGGCCGCATCGGCACGGCGCCGGAGCAGGACCTGGAGGCGTTTGTCCGCTTCGTCAAGGAGCGCCTTGACGCGGGCGGCGTGCGCTATGCGCCCGGCGGACGCCCCGTGCGCCGGGTGGCCGTGGGCGGCGGCTCGTGCATGGATTTCCTGCCGCAGGCCATCGCCGCCGGCTGCGATACCTTCGTCACCGGCGACATCAAATACCACCAGTTCCAGAAGGCGGCGAAGCTGGGCGTCAACCTCATCGACGCCGGCCATTTCCCCACCGAGGACCCGGTCTGCGAGGTCCTGTGCAGCTTTCTGCGCGGGCAATTCCCGGAAATTGAGGTCAAAAAATCCGGGATCCACGGCGATTGCGTGAAATTTGCCTGATCGGGTGTTGATTTTCCCCCCGGGGATATGATACACTATTACAGTTAAATCATGCGCCGCCCGGACGGCGTGACATAGACCAATTACGAAGGGACGAATCGATATGTCTGGTCATTCCAAATGGCATAACATCCAAAAAACCAAGGGCGCACAGGACGCCAAGCGCGCCGCCGCCTTCACCAAAATCTCGAAGGAAATGATCGTTGCCGTCAAAGAGGGCGGCAGCGCCGATCCCAACTACAACTCCCGTCTGGCCACCGTCATCACCAAGGCCAAGGCGGCCAACATGCCCAACGACAACATCAAGCGCGTGCTCGACCGTGCCGCCAGCGCGGGCTCCGGCGACGCCTACGAGTCCATCACCTACGAAGGCTACGGCCCCGGCGGCGTGGCCGTGATCGTAGAGGCCATGACCGACAGCCGCAACCGCACCGCGGCGGCCGTCCGCCATCACTTCGACAAGTTCGGCGGCAATCTGGGCGCCTCCGGCTGCGTGGCCTGGTCCTTCGACCGCAAGGGCGTCATCGTCATCGACAACGAGGACGGCGACTATGAAGAGGACGACGTCATGCTCGACGCCATGGACTGCGGCGCCGACGACTTCGAGGCCGAGGAGGACTGCTTCACCGTCTACTGCGCCCCCGACGACTTCAACGCCGTGGCCGAGGCCATGGGCGCAAAGGGCTACAAGTTCGCCTCCGCCCAGATCGAGATGGTGCCCCAGAACTACCAGAAGCTGGAGGATCCCGAGCAGATCAAGCTCATGGAGCGTCTGATCGACGCCATGGAGGACGACGACGACGTCCAGAACGTCTGGCACAACTGGGATCAGGACTGAGAATACGCAAAGCTTACCGCCGCGCATCCGCGCGGCGGTTTTCAAATAGATGGGAGATAATATAATGAATCGGAAAGACAAAGATATGTACCTGCCCTTCTGGATTTGCGGCGCCGGGATTTTCTTTCTGGCCGTCTGCCCGGTATATCTCTATTGGTTTCTCACAGACGGTCACGCCTGGAATTGGCTGCTGGGCTTTGTTCTGTTTTTTGGCTTAGGGGTGTCGGCGGTGCTGGGCTGGCGGAACCAAAGCGCCTGGATGATCAGCGAAAGCGTCTTCATCTATCAGACAATGTTCGGCCGGAAGCACGAATACCGCTTCTCCGAGATCCGGGATCTGAGATATAACAATGGTTCCATGACGCTGATCCTGGAGCACGGAAAGGTCCACATCGACAGCTGCGCGATCAAATCCACCCGCTTCATCAACGCGATCAACGCTGCCTTGAAAAAAGCGTAGGGCTGCGCGAAAAGAGCAAAACCGACCGCCCTCCTTTCGTCAGAACGCCGGCAGAAACACGCAGATTCCCGGTGCGATCGGCAACTTTTTTCCCGTGTCACTCCGTTCATACGAAGCTTTCCTATTGAGCAAGCGGCGAGCGGGTGGTATAATAAGCATAAGGTAACGCGGCCCCGCCGCGGAGTATGACCGAAGCCCCGCACGGCCCGACGGGCCGCAGCAAAAGGAGAATCAACATGAACAAGAGATGGATCTCCGTGCTCCTGGCGCTGGCGCTGCTGTGCGCCTGTCTGCCGCAGATTGCCCCGGACGTCCGGGCGGAGGATCACCCCGCGCCCGCCCTTGCCGGCACGGTGGAGGTTGGCAAGACCTACGTCATCGTCGCCGACGGTCAGTATGCCCTGACCAACCGGCAGGAGGGCCCCGCCCTGCGTACCTATGCCGACGGCGCTTCCACCACGCTGGCCTCCGTGCCCGTGACGGTGGAGGGGGACGTCATTACCGGTGAAATCACCAGAGACATGCTCTGGACGGTGGTCCGCTCCACCGCTGCCTCGGCCTACGACGGCATGGAGCAGTACTTTCTGCAGGATCTCAGCGGAAGGTACCTGCGCCGAGGCTCCGGCTCCTCCGGCTACGGGGCCCAGCTCCTGGCGGAGCAGGCGCTGTATTCCAAGATCCGCTTCAACACCTGGTCGTTCTATCCCCGCGGGGACGGGACCTTCGCCATGTATGCAAACTCCGAGCGCGCTTACGGCAATGATTGCCCCTACTATCTCTTCGGCAACGCCACGAGCTTCGATTCTCCCAGCCGTCAGCAGCGCAGTAAGGACGATCCCTTCGCCTTCGCCGGGTACGACGACTGCTCCGCAATCCAGCTCTTTGAGGCGGAGGGCTACGGGCCCTGCGCCCATGAATATGAGGCCGTTGTCACGCCGCCCACCTGCACCGAGCCGGGCTGCACCACCCACACCTGCGTCCTGTGCGGCGACAGCTACACCGACAGCGAAACCGACGCGCTGCTCCACGACTGGCCCGCCGAGGGGACCATCACTAAAGCGGCCACCGAAAACGAGCGCGGCGTCATCACCTTCACCTGCACGCGCTGCGGCGCCGCCAAGGACCGCCCCCTGGCCTCCGGCGCCGAGAAGGCCCATCCCGACGAGATCCTGTTCATTTCGGACCTGCATTCCGGCAGGAACGCGGAGAACGGCTACCACAATCTGCGGGCCATGTTCCGCCTGCTCCGGGAATATGACAATTTCGTGCCCGAGGTGGTCGCCGGCGGCGGCGACTATCTGGAATCGCGCACCTATGACGACGCCGACTGGCCCCGCTGCTTCGAGGCAATGCACGACATCATGTATGAGGGCTCGCCGGACACCGCCCATGCCCTCTGCGCCGGCAACCATGACTGGGAATGGAGCCGCCAGAGTGAGGAGATGCTCGAGAAGCTGCTGGGCGTCCCCCGGGTGGGCAACAACTATTCCGGCGGGGATTTTGAGATTTTCCAGATCGGCGCTCACACCAACGATTCCGGCAAGGAGCATTTTCTGGAGGAGGATATCGCCGCCCTGCGCGCCTTCCTGGAATCCGTGGCCGGAAGCGGCAAGCTCATCTTCATCCAGGCCCACTGGCCCCTGCACTACGGCTACAATTCCAGCTCCTGGCGCACCACCAAGAACGCGGACCAGATGATCGACCTGCTTAACGAGTACTCCGACCGGCTGGATCTGTGCTTCATCTGGGGGCACAACCACAACGAGGACGAAATGCGCCACCGCTGCCTGGTCAGCGGCGACGAGCTGCAGTATACCAAAAACGATTCCAAGCAGATCCGCTTCACCTATGTCAACGCCGGCTGCCTCAACGAGCGACACGCCAAGGAGGGCGCCGGGCCGGAGGATTCCTATTACGGCCCCGGCTATCTGCTGGAGGCCCGGATCTCCGGGGATAAGCTGATCCTGGACTATGGCCACATCACCGGCGCCTGGCCCGATCCCGCCGCGGCGGAATATGACCACAATGCCGACCTGCTCTATGTGGAAAACATCCAGGAGGCCAGACCCTCCCACCACGAGATCCCGCTGCTGCATCACAGCGTCTGCAGCCACGAATACACCGCAACTGTGACGCCGCCCACCTGCACCGAGGCAGGCTTCACCACCTATACCTGCGCCCTCTGCGGCGACAGCTACGTTTCGGATGAAACGCAGGCCCTTGGCCATGACTGGGGCGATGGAGAAATCACCGTCCAGCCCACGGAAACGCAGCCCGGCGTGCGCACCTTCACCTGCAGCCGCTGCGGCGAGACGAGGACGGAGGCCGTCCCCGCCCCCGGGCACACCCATGATTACCAGGCTGTCGTGACCGTGCCGACCTGCGTGGATGCGGGCTACACCACCTACACCTGCTCCAAGTGCGGCGACAGCTACGTTTCGGACGAGGTCCCCGCTCTGGGACACGATTTCAG
>CADBKB010000047.1 GCA_902795095.1 Oscillospiraceae bacterium | reverse complement strand
CTTCACAGTGCGATTCCCTCCTCCTCCAGCATACGCCGGAGCACGCCCCGGCTGCGGTGCAGCGACGCCTTGACGCTGCCCTCGGCAACGCCGCAGTCCCCGGCGATCTGTTTGATCGAACGGAAATACCAGTATCGCTGCAGGAAGATCCGCCGGTCGATGGGCCTGCGCGCGGCGAGAAAGCGGTCCAGCACCGCGGAAAGCGTCACACGGTCAGCCACGGCGGCAGTATTGTCCGAGGCCGGAACGCATTCGCCCAGCTCCTCCAGGGACAGGGCATATTCCCCGCCGCCGCGCTTGACGGCGTGCAGTGCGCGCCAGCGGCTGATGCTGATGGTGCGGACCAGACAGCCCAGCCAGGCGCGGAAATATTGCGGCCGCTGGGGCGGGATCGTCTCCCAGGTCCGCAGATAGGTATCCTGCACGCACTCGTCCCGATCCTCCCTGCCGGGCAGGATGGAGCCGGCGATCATGCGCAGGTAAGCGCCGTATTTATTTGCTGTCTGGGCGATCGCGTCTTCGGAGCGGGCGAAGTACAGCTCGATGATCTGGGTATCTTCCATGGGAAAAATCCTTTCTTGCGTATGCCTCTGTGAATATTGACGCAGTACCGGGCGGAGAGGTTGCGAAGCGGATGGATTTTTGTTGACAGGCCGGGAAAAATATGAAAAAATAGGACGGAAGGAGGGGATGGGAATGGAACGAGGCTTTTGCCCCGATTGCGGCAAAGAACTGATGATCCCGGAGGGACTGGAGGAGTTTTCCTGCCTGTACTGCGGCGAGCGCCTGACCCTTGCGCAGCTTTTGAAGGAGGCGGCTGCCGCCTCAGATCCGGCGGCGGACTATCTGGCCTTCCAGCGGGACGCCCTGCACGCGGCGGTGGGATATCCCCAGTCCATGGAGCACATGAGCCGCCCGCTGTTTTTTGATTATTTCGAGCGGTACTACGCCGATTGCAGCGCCCCCTTCGCGGCGCTGGAGCGATGCGCCCTGGCCTGCGGCGCGGATCGGGACGCCAAGGCCCGGGACGCGGCAGCCTGGCTGATGGAGCAGACAGACGCCTGGATGAAGGCGCAGAAGGAATGGAAGAGCCGCGGCCGCCGTAACCAGCTGCGCGAACGGGTCAAATTCACCGTTGCCATCTTCCTGGTGCCCACGGCCTGCCGCAGCGCCCGGGTGATCGGGCGGAGCTTCAGCGAAGCGCTGCGCGCCAGGTGGCTGGAGCGGTATCCCGATTCTCCCTTTGAGCTGACCACCTTTGAGGAGCTCTCCGCGGGATTTAAGAAGAATCCCCTGTGCTTCATCACCACGGCGGTGTGCGAGTATCTGGGCCAGCCGGACGACTGCCGGATGCTGACGGATTTCCGCATCTTCCGCGACGGCTATCTGCGCGCCAGGCCCGGCGGACCGGCGGAGATCCGGGAATACTATGACATTGCCCCGGGCATCGTCGCTCGCATCGATTGCTGCGAGGATCGGCGCAGGATCTATCCCGAGCTTCTGCGGCGCTATCTGCAGCCGTGTCATGAAGCGCTGCAGGCGGGGGACAACGCCCGCTGCCACGCGCTCTACCGGAAAATGATGGGCGAGCTCAAGAAAACATACTGCTGAAAGAACAGGGCTGCTGCGGCACAACGCAGCAGCCCTTTGTCATTCTTTTTCCGCGCCGGTGATGACGCCGCCGCCAAGGACATAGTCATCCTCATAGAATACCGCGCTCTGCCCCGGGGTGACGGCCCGCTGAGGCACGTCAAACAGAAGCTGCGCGCCGGATTCGGTGGGGATCAGGGTGGCGTCGGCAAACCGCGGCGTATAGCGCAGCTTTGCCCGCACCCGCCTGGGCGCGTCCAGACGGTCCACGGCGATATAGTTGACGTCCTCCACGGCGACCCGGCGGGAGAACAGGGCCTCATTGGGTCCCACGGTGACGTCCGGCCAGGGCTTGGCGGTCACATAGATCCGTTCGCCCGCGCTCAGGCCGAGGCCCCGGCGCTGGCCGATGGTGTAGCATTCCGCGCCCCGGTGGGGGCCGAGATCCGCGCCGTCCACCGTGCGGAAGCGGCCCGGGGTGAGGGAAACGCCCCGCCGGACAAGATAGGCGCAGTAGTCCCCGTCGGGAATAAAGCATATGTCCTGGCTGTCGTGCTTGGCTGCCAGGTGCAGGCCCAGGTCTGCGGCGATCTCCCGCACCCGGGCTTTGGTATACTCCCCCAGGGGGAAGAGGCTCCGGGCGAGCTGCGCCTGGCTGAGGCCGTAGAGCATATAGGTCTGGTCCTTGGCGGCGTCGGCAGCGATGCGCAGAAGATACCGGCCGCCGCTGCACTCAATGCGGGCATAGTGCCCGGTGGCGATGCCGTCATAGCCCATGGCCAGAGCTTCGTCCAGAAATCTGCCGAATTTTATGGTTTTGTTGCACAGCACGCAGGGGTTCGGCGTCCGGCCGGCGCAGTACTGGCGGCAGAAGTCCGCCTCCACGGTGGCGCGGAAGGCGTTCTGCCAGGCAAACTGACGGAAGGGCACACCAAGCTGTTCACATACGGCGCCGGCGTCCTCCGCCTCGGCCTCTGCGCCGGGGCGCAGCAGCATGGTCCCGCCGGCGACGGAATAGCCCTTTGCCTGCAGCAGGGCGCAGCTCACCGCGGAATCCACCCCGCCGGACATGGCGATCAGGATCCTTTCCATGGCGTCGCCTCCTTTCTTTTGCCCTATTGTACCGCCAATTCTCTGAAAATGCAACGCGTCCTTGCCTTTCGGACGCGGAAATGCTACAATATATTAAGAATCAATCTTGAAAGAAGGCTGTTTATGATCCCTTTTCGCCGCCCTGTGCTCGCTGACCGAAAGGAGCTGAGCGAGCTGTTTTTCAACGCCGAGTATCGCGGCTGTGAGTACTCTTTTGTAAATATCTATATCTGGGGCCACCAGCAGTTTGCCCTGGTGGAGGGGGAGCTTGTGCTGTTCTCCCACTGGGACGGGCGCAGCATGTACGTCTATCCCGGCTCCCGCAGCCGCAAGGCCGTCATCGAGGCATTGGAAGCCGACGCGGCGGAGCGGGGCATTCCCATGCGTCTGTACGGCCTGGATCAGGCCGCTGTGGAGGAGATGCAGGCCCTGTTCCCGGGGAAGTACGGCTTTGCCGCCAACCGGGACGGCTTCGACTACCTCTATGAGATCGACCGCCTGGCCGAGCTGCGGGGCAAGAAGCTCCAGCAGAAGCGCAACCACATCAACCGGTTCAATGAGCTGTATCCGGACTGGTATGTAAAGCCCATTTCCGGGGAAAATCTGGACGACTGCATGGCGATGGCTGCCGATTGGTACCGGGTCCACGAGGATCCCGAGCACGATTACCGGCTGGAAAAGGTGGCCCTCTGCCGCGCCTTCCGCGCCTACGACGCGCTGGGCATGGAGGGCCTGGCCCTGTATGCCGACGGGCGTATCGTCGCCATGACCATGGGCAACCGCCTGCGCACAGACACCTTTGACGTCAATTTCGAGAAGGCTTATGCCGACGTGCCGGGGGCGTATCCGCTCATCAACCGCGAATTTGCCCGGCTGATCCGCAGCCGCTATCCCGAGGTCCGCTTCCTGAACCGGGAGGAGGATATGGGCTTGCCCGGCCTGCGGAAATCCAAGCTGTCCTACCATCCCGATGTGCTGCTGGAAAAATTCCGCGGCTTCCCGATGCCGGAGGCCACCCTGTGATCAGCCGCCGGGCAGCGCCGGAGGAGCAGCCCGCCCTGCAGGCGCTGTGGCAGCGGGTCTTCGGCGACGGTCCGGAGGTGACGGAGGCGTTCTTCCGGTTTTTTCCTCCCAAGGTCCATACCCGCGTGATCGGGGCGCCGGGGCAGATCGCCTCCATGGCCAGCTGGATCCCCGTGACGCTGTGCACCCGGGACGCGGCGCAGCGCGGCGCCTATCTCTACGCTGTGGCTACGGCGCCGGAGCACCGGGGGCGGGGATTGGCCCGGACCTTGCTGGGGGAGCTGGAGCAGGCCCTTGCGGGGGCGGGCATGGACTTTGCCTGCCTGTGTCCGGCGGAGCGATCGCTCTATGATTATTACGGAGCCCAGGGCTATGAAGCGGCCTTCTACTGCACGCGCTTCCACGCGCAAACAGGGCAGGAGTCTGCCCTGACGCCCGTGGACGCGCAGACCTATCGCAGCGTCCGCCGGTCCTGTCTGGCCGCGCCATACTGCGAATGGGACGACGCGGCATATGCTTATCTGCAGGCGACGGGGACGCGGCTGTATACCTTTCCCGGCGGCTGCGCCGCGATTTCGGCGCTGCCCGATGGATCGGCCCGGGTCCCGGAGCTGCTGGCCGACCGGCCCGCGCAGGCCGCGGCAAAGCTGGGTCTGCCCGGCGCGGAGGTATTTGCGCCCGGAATCAAGCAGCCCCGGGGCATGATAAAATACTTCACTTTCGGACAAAAAATCCCCCGGGCATATCTCGGTTTTTCATTTGATTGACAAACTTTTTTCCGGCGGTTGACGCGGCCCCTTCTCCGTGCTATGATGTGGAACGCAAAAAGCAAGAGGGGAGAGGCCGCCATGCGCAAGCTCGATTTTCACTGTCATATCTATCCCGCCAAGATTGCCGAAAAGGCCCGGAGAAGCACCGGCGCCTTCTACGGCGTGGAGTGCGGCGAGTGCACCGGCCAGCCGGAGGATCTGCTGGCGCGCTGCGACGAGGCGGGCGTCGAGACCTGCGTGGTCCATTCCGTCGCCACCAAGCCGGAGCAGGTGGACTCCATCAACGCCTATCTTCTGCGCACGGCTATGGCCTTCCCCGGCCGCTTCATCCCCTTCGGCACGGTCCACCAGGACACGGAGGATAAGGCGGGCGTGGTGGACTGGCTGGTGGAAAACGGCTTCAAGGGCATCAAGCTCCATCCCGATATCCAGGGCGTCGCCCTGAACGATCCGCGGCTCATGCCTCTGTATGAGGCCTGCAGGGGAAAGCTGACGGTGCTCTTCCACGCCGGCGACGACCGCTATTCCTTCTCCAACCCCGCGGAGATCATCCCCGTGCTGGAGGCCTTCCCGGATGTGACCTTCATCGGCGCCCACCTGTGCGGCTACCATGTCTGGAACGACGCGGTGCCCGTCATGGCCAGGCGGTTCGACAATCTCTATGTGGACTGCTCGTCCTCCTCCTTTGCCATGGGAACGGAGAAATTCCGGGAATACATCGAAGCCTACGGCTATGACCGGGTGCTGTTCGGCTCGGACTATCCCATGTGGGACCCGAGGATCGAGAGCCGGATCCTGGAATCCCTGGAGCTGCCCCGGCAGGCTCTGGAGGACATCTTCTGGAACAATGCCGCCCGGCTGCTGGGCTTGAAATAAAAAACAAACGGCTGTGAGGCAACACCTTACAGCCGTTCTATTATTGCGGAGGCATGAGGGCATGCCTCCCAGCGAGCGCAGAGCGTCAATACGGATTGCGCCGTAGGGAGGCGTCCCCTGACGCCTCCGCTGTTCTTCTGTTACAGAGCGTTTTGAAAGATCTGTTCGACCTCCTGCGCGCCCAGGGGGCGGATGCGGGAAAGCTTCAGGGTGTCGTTCATGGTGGCGTCCAGGGCCAGCGCGCGCAGATCATCCCCGCTTGCTTCCACTCCAAGCTCTGTGAGGCTTGTGGGCATCCCGATGGAGCGGAAGAAGTCCACCGTGGCGTCGATGCCGGCCTTTGCAGCTGCCAGGCCGTCTCCCTCTGTCACGCCCCAGACGGACCGTGCATACCGTGCAAAACGGGAAACGCAGTCTTCATACAGATACGCTGCCCAGGCGCCCCAGACGGCGGCCAGGGAGGCGCCGTGGGTGACGCCGTAGCGGGCGGACAGGGCATGGCCCAGCTTATGCACGGAGAAATCCTTGCCGCGGCCCAGCTCCGTCAGATTGTTGTGGGAAAGGCTGGAGGCCCAGAACACCTCGCACATGGCGTCGTAATCCGACGGATCCGCCACGACCGCTGCGCCGTTTTTGATCACCGTGCGCAGCAGACCCTCGGCGATCTCGTCGGTAAGATCGGCGCGGGAGTCGGGAATGAAATACCGCTCCATGGTGTGCATCATAATATCCGTCACGCCGGCGGCGAGCTGATATTTCGGCAGGGTCGCGCCCAGGGCGGGATTGACGATGGCGAAGCGGCAGCGGTTGAAGTCCGTATTGATGCCGGACTTTTTGCCGATGTCCTCATTGGTCAGCACCGCGGAGTTGCTCATTTCGCTGCCCGCGGCGGGCATGGTAAGCACCGCGCCCACGGGCAGGGACTTCGTCAGGGGGACCTTCTTTGTCCACAGGTCCCACAGCGCCGCGTCCGGGTTGGCCGCGCCGTGGGCGATGGCCTTGGCGGTGTCGATGGCGCTGCCGCCGCCGATGCCGATGATGAGATCTGCGCCGAAGTCCAGGGCTTTCCGAATGCCCTGCACGGCGTGGGCCACGGTGGGATTGGGCTGGGCGCCGCCGAATTCGCGGAAGGCCACGCCCGCCTCACGCAGGGAGGTCTCCACCCGCGTCAGCAGGCCGCTGCGCACCACGCTGCCCTTGCCGAAGACCAGCAGGGCCTTCGTTCCGTACCTGGCGGCGGTTTGTCCGGTTTGGTTTTCAACGTCCCGCCCGAAGACGACCTCGGTGGGCGCGTAATATGTAAAATTCTGCATGGGTACCTCCTGAAGCGCATCCTTATCGGATGGCGGAAATCTGATAGGCCGCGGGGGCGTTGGTCCTGGCCGGCTCCGCGGGGGGATCGAGATGGACGTTCAGATGGGGATAGGTCATGATCAGCCCGTCCTTGTTGAATTCCTCCCGGACAGCGGCGGTCACGGCGAAATAGACGGGCCAGTAATCCTTCGGCGCGCACCAGAATTGCAGCTCATAGCGGATGGCGCTGTCGTCATAGGACCGGACAAAGGCCGCCGGTGCGGGATCCGCCAGCGCGCCGCCGGCATGCGCTGAGCGCACCAGGGCGGCGCGCACCGCGTCGCAGGCGCAGTCATAGGAGGCGGTGAAGGGCAGGTCGATGCGGCGTTTGCCCTCCACGGTGTAATTGCTTACCCGGGAGGCGGCCACATCGCTGTTCGGCAGGTACAGAGCCTTGTTGTCCAGGGTGATGAGGCGGGTGTAGATCACGGCGGTCGCCGTCACCGTGCCCACCACGCCGCCGATCTCCACGTAGTCGCCCACGCGGAAGGGATGGGCGGAGAGCACCTGGATGCCGCCGGCGATATTGGCCAGGGTGCCCTGGACCGCCAGCGTAATGGCCAGGGAGGCCACGCTCAGCAGAGCCACCAGGGACGATACGTTCAGTCCCAGGGTGCCCAGGGCGACCAGCACCACGATGAGATAGAGCATGATGCGGATCAGCGAGCGCAGAAAGCCGCTGAGGCTTTTCTCCAGCTGGGTGCGGGAGAGCAGCTTATCAAACAGGCGGCACAGCAGATACACCGCCACGATGCCCACCGCCAGCACGATGAGGGCCGGGATGGCTTTCTCCAGGGTCAGGGATCCGAAGGTTTTCTTGAGCTCGTTGACATTCACGGAATCAACTGCAGTCGGCATCGTTTGCCTCCGTTTCTTCGGCGGCCCCGGCGGCCTGCGCCGCTTCCGGGGCGGGCGCTTCCGCGGGCTCCGCCGCGTCCGGCGCGGGCGCTTCCGTGGACTCCGCCGCGTCCTCGCGGCTCTTCTGATCCGCCTTGACAAAGGCCATCAGCTCGTCGCCGGTGATGGTCTCCTTCTGCAGCAGGTACAGGGCGATGTCGTCCAGCAGCGCCCGGTTGTCGCGCAGGATCTGCGTGGCCTTCCCGTAGCAGTCGGCCAGCAGACTGCGGATCTCCTCGTCCGCCCGGGCCTCGGTGGAATCCGAGACGCTGGAATAGCTCTGGGCGTCGAGGTATTCGTTGCCCACCTGGGCCAGGGCCATGAGGCCGAAGTGATCGCTCATGCCGTACTGGGTGACCATGGCGCGGGCGGTCTCCGTGGCGCGCTGGATGTCGTTGGCGGCGCCGGTGGTCTGCACGCCGAAGACCAGCTGCTCCGCGGCGCGGCCGCCCAGCAGGGTCTGCAGCTCGATGAGCAGCTCATCCTTGGAGCTGAGGAATTTTTCCTCCTCCGGGGTGTGCATGGTATAGCCCAGAGCGCCGGAGGTGTGGGGAATGATGGTGATTTTCGATACGGGCTGGGTGTGCTTCTGCAGAGCGGCCACCAGGGCGTGACCCACCTCGTGGTAGGCGACGATGCGCTTTTCCATGTCCGTCAGCACGGTGCCCTTTTTCTCGGTGCCGGCAATGACCACCTCAAAGGAGGTCAGCAGGTCCTGCTGGTTGACGGCCTGACGGCCCTGGCGCACGGCACGCAGCGCAGCCTCGTTGACCAGGTTGGCCAGGTCCGCGCCCACGGCGCCGGCGGTGGCGGCGGCGATCTTGTGCAGATCCACGTCCTCGGCCAGCTTGATGTTGCGGGTGTGCACCCGCAGGGTCTGGTAACGGCCGTTGAGATTGGGCCGGTCCACGATGATGCGGCGGTCGAAGCGGCCGGCGCGCAGCAGCGCCTTGTCCAGGATCTCCGGCCGGTTGGTGGCCGCCAGGATCACCACGCCCTTGCTCGAATCGAAGCCGTCGATCTCCGCCAGAAGCTGGTTGAGGGTCTGCTCGCGCTCGTCGTTGCCGCCGAAGCGGGAATCGCGGGTGCGGCCGATGGCGTCGATCTCGTCAATGAAAATGATGCAGGGCGCCACCTTGGCCGCCTGCTGGAACAGATCGCGCACGCGGCTCGCGCCGACGCCCACGAACATCTCAACGAAGTCGGAGCCGGAGATGGAGAAAAAGGGAACGCCCGCCTCGCCGGCCACAGCCTTGGCAAGCAGCGTCTTGCCGGTGCCGGGGGAGCCCACCAGAAGGGCGCCCTTCGGCAGCTTCGCGCCGATGGCGGTGTACTTCTGCGGATAGTGGAGGAAGTCTATGATCTCCACCAGGGATTCCTTGGCCTCGTCCTGGCCGGCCACGTCGGCGAAGGTGACGCCGGTCTGCTTCTCCATGTAGACCTTGGCCTTGCTCTGGCCAAAACCGCCGATGCCGCCCATGTGCTTGGACATGGAGCGGGTCAGCAGGGTGAGAAGGCCGTACATGAGGGCGATCGGGATCACCCAGGACACCAGGAAGGAGATGATGGGCGACATCTGCTCCACCACTTCCTCGGAGACGGTCACGCCGCCGGCGCGCAGCTGATCCACCAGCTCGTTCAGCTCCAGATTCTTGACCCGGCCGGTGTAGTAGGTGATGCGCTTGCTCTCAGGCTTTTCCGCCTCCTCCCGGGTGGTGATGAGGATGCGGTCGGAGGTGAATTCCACCTCTGCGATCTTGTTCTCGTCGGCCATGGTGAGGAACTCGGTATAGGTAATCTCCCGCATTCGTGCCGAGGAGATGGAGCTGTACAGAGAATTGAACAGAAGGGTGAGCATCAGCGCTAAAACAATGATGGGAAGGAATTTCTTCAGGGGCGAACGCCCGCCGTCTCCGGGCTGATTGCCCGGCTTTTTGCTGGAATTGGGGTCCAAGGCAGAAACCTCCTTTAACGCGGGCTCTGCAGTGCAGAGCGTTGGTCCATAATCGGACATATTTTAGCATATAATCCGGGGATAGGCAACGAAACGGGGAAATATTTGCTGTAAATTTTCTGTAAACGCCGCCGGGCGGGGCCGATGAGCCGATTTTTTGTTGTATCGGCCGGAAAACTCTGGTATAATAGAAAAAACACAGACCGAAATCAGTATTTCCGAAAAATGGAGCAATAACCATGAAAGATCGAAAAGAACATGACCGTATGCGCCGCGAGACCATGAACGAGGGACTGATCGAGGGCCGAAACGCCCTGACGGAGGCCCTGCGCGCCGGACGCACCGTCGATAAGCTCTATGTGGCCTCCGGCGACATCGACCGGGGCCTCAGCCGCCTGGTGGCGGAGGCGAAGCAGGCCGGGGCTGTGGTGGTGCGCACAGAGCGCGCCCGCCTGGATCAGATGAGCCCCACCGGGGCCCACCAGGGCGTCATCGCCTCCGTGGCGGCCCATGGCTACTCGAGCCTCGACGATGTGTTCGCCCGGGCGGAGGCCAGGGGAGAAGCGCCGCTGCTGGTGCTGTGCGACGGCCTGTCCGATCCCCACAATCTGGGCGCCATCCTGCGCAGCGCCGAGTGTGCCGGCGCCCACGGGGTCATCATCCCCAAGCGCCGCAGCGTGGGCTTGACGGCGGTGGTGGGAAAGACCTCCGCCGGCGCGCTGGAGTATATGCCCGTGGTGCGGGTGAGCAACCTCGCCGCCACGATCCGGGAACTCAAGAACCGGGGCGTGTGGGTGCTGGGCACCGCGGCGGAGGGTTCCACCCTCCTCTATGAAGCCGACCTCAAGGGCCCGACAGCCATCGTCATCGGCAGCGAAGGGGAAGGCATGAGCCGCCTGACGGCGGAGCAGTGCGATTTCCTGGTGCGCATCCCGATGAAGGGGGAGATCTCCTCCCTCAATGCCTCCGCGGCGGCGGCGATCCTGCTTTATGAGGCGGTGCGGCAGCGTATCGGCGGATAGAGCGAATTATTTGGAAGGAAGGGAAGACTATGCGTAACGAGATCCCCGGCGATTCCTTCACATTGGACGATATTATCAGAGAAT
>CADBKB010000046.1:11088-27067 GCA_902795095.1 Oscillospiraceae bacterium | reverse complement strand
AAGGCAAAGCGCGACGCCGACGACAGCCGCTTTCAGCCAGCGGGCCAAAGCTTTCTGTTTCATATTGCACCTCCATTGGGTTTCTGGCGGCAGTATAACACAGTATTTCGCGTTTGTCAACAATTTTTTATCGTTTTACAATAATTATTTGCCGTAAAAAGCCTTCCCCTTGAGGGGAAGGTGGCACGGCGAAGCCGTGACGGCGACGGCGGCGAAGCCGCCTAGTACCTTTAGGTGATGAGGTGGAAGGCTGAAGGGCTCCACAGCAGCATCATATAAGCTGCATCAAAGCCATCCGTTTTCCACCTCATCCGGCGCTTCGCGCCACCTTCTCCTCGAGGAGAAGGCTTTGGTGCTCCGAATGGGTCGGTCCGTCATTTGATCGCCGCCTCATAGTGCTCGCACAGCTTTCTTCTTGCTTCCCTGGCCTGCTTCGTCCAGAACAAAGCGTCGAAGCCGTGGATATTGCCGCGATAGACGTCCACCTTCGCGCTGACGCCTGCGGCGTTCAGATTGCGGACAAAGGTCAGGGTCTCATCGTAGAAGGGCTCGCCGTCGCAAACGAAGGTGCAGCAGGGCGGCAGACCGCGGTAGTCGGTCTCCCGGGACGCGGAGGCGTAGGGAGGCACATCGTCCCTGCGGTAGAGCGGACCCAGGTAGTGCCGCCAGCCCCAGTGGTTGCGGCGGGTATCCCAGCCGTGGCCGTGGTTGTCGCGGGACGAGGGCGTGTCCTCGCAGTCCAGCATGGGGTACAGGGGGATCTGGAGATCCACCGGCACCTCTCCCCTGTCCCGGGCGCAGATGCACACCGCCGCCGCCAGGCCGCCGCCGGCGCTCTCGCCGCCGACGATGATCCGGTCGACGCCCAGTT
This sequence comes from Oscillospiraceae bacterium, assembly GCA_902795095.1. Next base: position 26,196 of record CADBKB010000046.1, on the reverse strand, counting down.
CATCCCTGTGGCTGTGCAGGTATAAAAGGGCCGCGTAGCAGTCCTCCAGGGCCGCGGGATAGGGCGCCTGCCAGGCCAGCCGGTAGGCCGGCGACACCACCACCGCCCCGTATTTGCGCGCCAGCATGGCCCCGCAGGAGCCGTAGACCATGGAGCTCATGCCCGTCATATATCCCCCGCCGTGGATCCACAGGATGCCGGGCAGCTTCCCCGCCTGTTCTTTCGGCCGCAGGATGCGCAGCTTGAGTCTGCCCCCGGGCGCGTCGATCCGGCGGATCTGTGTTTTCAGTCTCATTCTTCTCCCCATTCCATAAACCGATTGCATCTGCAAATATCTCTATTCATCATAGCACAAACGGTTCCCCGCAACAACATAAAAAATGCACCGGCACGGCTTGCGTGTCGGTGCGTTTCGCCAAGCAGTAAATCAAATCCGGGGTGGAAGCTGGCCGCGATAGTAAGGCCGCATGATCTGCGCGTCCTCCGGGGTATAATCGATCCAGACATGGCCTTTCTGGGAGAAGGTGTAGCAGTCTTCGCCCTTGCTGAGAGCAGGCTTCGGAGGTTCGGGCAGGCAGGCGATCACCTTTTTCGGCCCGATCCGATCAGGAATGTTGAGTTCTCCGACATAGCTGAACGAATGCCAGGGCAGGTCTTTCTTGACCCGTTTCCCCGAAAGGACCTTGATCCCGGTGGGATCGGCACTGTAGTCCAAGCCAAACAATCGTCTGAAATACAGCATGCCGAGGCAATTATTCACAAGCAGCAGCGGCGGAAGAATAAAGATCCGCTTGTTCCCGTTCATGAGATATACCCATATCGCCATCGCGGTGACAACAAGGAAGCCGATAATCAGATACCAGATCATCAGCCGATATGCTTTTATCGTTTTCTTATCTCGGACAATGTGCATTATCTGTCTCCTTTGATGGATTTCTATGTGATTAGAACTGCTATGCAAACGCATCGGCATACCGAAGTATGCCGATGCAAGGTTCTGTTTGCGGGAAAAATCAGTGGAACAGGATATTGTTGACGATGGTCTCCAGGTACTCCTGACGGCCGGAGCCGGGCAGAGCGGGGGCGCCCAGCTTGTCGGCATAGGCGGCCAGCTCGGCCAGGGTGGTCTCGCCGGAGCGGATCTTCGCGCCGATGCCGGACTTGTAGGAGGCATAGCGGTCGGCGATGAACTGGTCGATGCGGCCGTCCTCGATGATCTCGGCAGCCTTGATCAGGCCCAGGGCGAAGGTATCCATGCCCAGGATATAGGCATAGAACATATCCTCGAAGGTGTAGGACGGACGGCGGTTCTTGGAGTCGAAGTTGAAGCCGCCGGTCAGGCCGCCAGCCTTCAGGACCTCATACATGCACATGGTGGCCTCGTAGACGTTGAAGGGGAACTCGTCGGTGTCCCAGCCCAGGAGCATATCGCCCTGGTTGGCGTCGATGGAGCCCAGCATGCCGTTGATGGCGGAGATCCGTAGATCGTGCTGGAAGGTGTGGCCGGCCAGGGTGGCGTGGTTGGCCTCAATGTTCATCTTGAAATCCTTGTCCAGGCCGTACTGCTTGACAAAGCCGATGGCCGTGGCGGCGTCGAAGTCATACTGATGCTTCATGGGTTCCTTCGGCTTGGGCTCGATGTAGAAATCGCCGGTGAAGCCGATGGCGCGGCCATAATCGACGGCCAGACGCATGAGCTTCGCGATGTTCTCCTGCTCAAACTTGACGTCGGTGTTCAGCAGGGTCTCATAGCCCTCACGGCCGCCCCAGAAGACGTAGCCGCGGCCGCCCAGCTTGACGGTGATATCCAGGGCCTTCTTGACCTGCGCGGCAGCGAAGCAGAACACGTCGGCGGAGTTGGTGGAGCCGGCGCCGTTCATGAAGCGGGGGTTGGAGAACATGTTGGCGGTGCCCCAGAGGCACTTGATGTCGGTGCCCTTCATCTTCTCGAGGATGTAGTCGGACAGCTCGTCCAGGCGGGCGTTGGTCTCCTTGATGTCGTCGGCCTCGGGGACGAGGTCCACATCATGGAAGCAGAAATACTTGATGCCCAGCTTCTGCATGAACTCGAAGCCGGCGTCGACCTTGGCCTTGGCATGAGCCATGGTACCCTTCTCTTCGCCGAAGGACTTATCGGCGGTGTCGCGGCCGAACATGTCGGTGCCGGCGGCGCCCAGGTTGTGCCACCAGGCCATGGCGAAGGGCAGATGCTCGGCCATGGTCTTGCCCATGATCACGCGATCGGGATCATAGTATTTGAACGCAAACGGATTCTTGCTCTCGGGACCCTCATATTTGATCTGAGGGATGTTCTCAAAAAACTTGCTCATTGATTTTCCTCCTTTGGGATAATATCTTTCTCCGGGCTGCCGCCTGAAGGGTTTGTACGCGTTACCCGCATACAATCTTATTATACATTATAGCAGGTTCGGCAAAAAAAGCAATAGGAAAGGTGGTTTGTCTGTCGAATTCTTACAAGGATTCTCCCCCAGCCGGCAGGTAAATCGACCATGTGGAAAGGAAGTCGGGATTGACCACGACCTCGCCCGTACTGTTCAGGCGATACTCCCCCTCCGGTGCAGGATGGGTGGATTCCAGATCGGGCGGCAGGGTGAACAGCTTCCCGTTTTCTCGCCGGACAGCGATCCAGGTCTCATTGGCCTCCACGACCGTACCCCAGTACTGTGCCTGCCGCACAAGCTCGTTGTTTTGATTGAAATAGGAAAGGCCGATCAGCATCACTTTCCCGAGAATGTCTTCAAATGTGATTTCCGGCATGGGTGACTCCTTCTCATTTGCATTTCTTAAATCTCATTGTAAATCGATTGGTTATCCTTACACAGAAACATACATCAGGAACACTCATTGCATTTCCCATCTTTCGCAAGCAGGAAAAGCGGCATGGAATAAATCTGCAATTTCTTTTTGTTTGGTGATCATCAGTAGGAACGAGCTGTCGACGGGCACAATTTCTACGGTTGAGATCGGGTGCTGCATAATCGGCACCGATTTATGATAGCCCTCATAATCCACCGTTGGCAAAGGGTATTCGAATATTTTTTCGATTGGAATGCTCTGATCATAGCCAATCAAAACGCCCCAGATCCATTGCGCCGGATCCTTGTATACAATTTCTGACAACGCTTCCCCTGTCAGAAAGTGATATCCTCCCGCATTCAGCCTTTCAAGCTCAGGGCTTTGCCCAACAATCTCACAGTCTGTGATCAACCAGTTGTATTCTCTCTGTCTGCCTTTGAAAGCGTCAAACAATTCATTGATATATGTATAAACCGGTCTGCTGTTCCTGTCAAAAAAACTATAGATCATCATAACACCTCCCAGCGCTTATTCCCGATAAATCTATTGTAGCAAAATATACATAGTTTGTCTACTAAATCAGTAGAATATATGGAGCCGGCTGGATTCGCCGCATTTGCGCTTTGCGCAAATGTAAGGTTGCGACGGCGCCCCGCCCGTACTGTTCAGGCGATACTCCCCCTCCGGTGCGTAAATGATTATTTGTAAAAAAGCCGGTAGCCCCGGATAATACCGTACCATCTCTTTAATATGGATATCCCGTTTATTTCGACTGTATCCCACTTTTCCTCCCATGTAAGAAGATAGTCACCGTCATGGTCGATAATATCGCCGCGAACATGTTGCTTTGCCATCAGCTTTCCGTTTTCGTCGATCCATGCGAAAGAGCTTTTTTCGTTGTATACAAGGAAACGTTTTTTCTCGTCAAAACCAAGCCCGTAAAACCCTCGGGGAAGTCTGATTGTTTTGCCGGTATATGGCTGAGGGGCATCCTCTGAAAATAAGAGCTTGTCGTAACAGTCCACATGCTGAAAAAGCGGATTCTCATTGCGTGTGACGTTATATCTTTGATCTGTTCCATGTTTCAGCATTTCTTCATCTGAAATAGATTCCAGTTGTCCATTCCGAAAGCATACAGGTTTTTCCTCTGCTCCTGTGGCTTTTTCCAATGCATAAAGCCAATAGTGCTTTTGGAAAACCCATAAACAGCCCTTTTGCTTATGGTATTTATGGCTCCAGTCCGAATCAGACAGGACACCGTCCTGTTCAAATAAAAGCATGACCTGAAGCGGTGAACTCTTTCCCGACGGGACTCGGTTCTCTGCTTCAAATCGTTTGAACAGCACCGTGTCTTTTATCTGTATGGCACAGTCCGGATCTTCCGTCAGCATCTCCGGATAAAGCAGCAGCTTCACTCCAAAGAATTCTTCCAGCAGTTGGATCTGAAGCTCAATATCCTCACACGCCAGAATCTTTGATAACCGTTTTCTGTAGCTTTCTTCCAATCCGACCAAAGCAGGTATTTTAGATAGATTTTTGTCCGAAGACAGCGCGTTAAACGCGGCAGCTGTTTTCCCATCTGAATACAGGGCAAAGCAGAGATCATCTTCGTCAAACATGAAAAACCAAAGAACCGTTCTATGCAGTGTCTTTGACAGTGCCTTCGCCTTTTTTGAAGATGCTTCCGGGTCAGTCAGAAGATCACGGTTTTCTTCCCTCGGAATCAAAGTTTGCCAGCCAGGAGACCATGAGGCAAAACTGTCAGAATCAATTGAAACAGCTTCTTCACAAAGCACATGGATCGATGCGTAGGTAATTGCCATCATTCTCAACCCCTTCGATTCAGTATTATATCAGTATTATAATTCTATCATTAAAAACGCAGCAAAGCAATAAAGGTAAGGAACCGATAAACGAAGGAGCTTTACTTATTCGAGGAATATCCAATGAAAGACAGAGCGAAACGCTGCCAGGCGGGTATGCAGCACATCCTGCCACCGGCAGGAGGAACTGATATTTGGAATCCGTTTCCTCGAAACTGCCATCAAAAAGCCCCCCATTGGGGCGGAGAGGCGGGATTCGCTGCATTTGCGCTTTGCGCAAATGTAAGGTTGCGACGGCGGGGGCGCGAGTGCCCATCCTGCCACCGGCAGGATGGAACTGATATTTCGAATCCCTTTCTCTCAAATTCGCCAAAAAAAGAGCACCCCAACGGGGTGCTCTTTTTTTGGCGGAGAGAAAGGGATTCGAACCCTTGAGACGCTATCAACGCCTACACGATTTCCAATCGTGCGCCTTCGACCAGCTCAGCCATCTCTCCAGGCCGGCATCCGGCTGTCGTGTCCACCGGAAGCCTAAATATAATACCCGATCCCGGCGAAAAAGTCAAGCGTTTTTCAGAAAAAGCCGCCTATGAAAAACTCGCCGTTTTTCAAATTGCATTCTTCCCCACCCTGCCGTTATAATCAAGGCAGACAAAACGAAGGGAGCAAAACCCATGGAACGAACCTACAATCTCAACGAGCTGGCCATGATGACCGGCTTTACCACGCGGACGCTGCGCAGTTATCTGATCCAGGGGCTGCTGCACGGGTCGAAGGTGAACGGGGCCTGGCAGTTCACGCCGGAGGACCTCGACCGCTTCTTCTCCGAGCCCTTTGTCAGGGATGGCCTGCGGATCAAACGGAACAATGCCGTTTATGACTTTCTGGCCGACCGAAAGAAGCAGTCCCCCCGCGCCTGCGTTGTGCTGGATCTGCCCGCCTCGGCAGAGGAAGGCCGGGAGATCTCCGCATTCTTCTGTGCTCAGATGAACGCCGCTCACGACGCCAATTTCACCTTTGACCGGAACGGCGGCGTATGCCGGGTAATCCTCACCGGCGCGCAGGAACAGGTGGCAAAGATCATGCAGGCCTATGAGGCGCAGAAGTCCGAACACTGAATAATAAAATAACGATTGGTTTTCTTCCCGTGTTGTGATATGATCAGAAAAAACGATACGGAGCTCCGCCATGAAGAAACCCGACCATTTTTACAAACGAATTCTGATGAGCGCCATCGGCGTCATCATCTGCGGCGTCAGCGTGGGCATGTTCAAGCACGCCAGCCTGGGCGTCGATCCCTTTCAGTCGCTGATGAGCGGCCTTGACGCCGTGATCCCCATCTCCTTCGGCACCCTGTATGTGCTGGTGAATCTCGTGCTGCTCCTGTTCGCTCTGATCCTCGACCGCCGCAAGATCGGCCTGGCCACCCTCATCAACCTCTTCCTGCTGGGCTACATCGCCCAGTTCTCCCAGGGCGTCTGCGCCAGGCTGCTGCCGGAGCCTTCCCTTCCCGTCCGGCTGGGGCTGCTGAGCGTGGCCATCGTGATCATGTGCCTGGCCTCGGCCTTCTACTTCACGGCGAATCTGGGCGTATCCACCTATGACGCGGTTTCTCTGATCTGGTCGGAGAAGCAGAAGCGCCTCCCCTTCCCCATCTGTCGGATCATCACGGATCTGGTGTGCGTCGTCGCCGGCGTCGCGCTGTGTGTCCTGGCGGGCTTCACCCTGGGGCAGATCTTCGGCGAGGTGGGCATCGGCACGATCATCACCGCCTTCTTCATGGGCCCGCTGATCGAGCTGTTCAACAAAACCGTTGCCCGGCCGTTCCTCTACGGAAAACAAGGTCGGCAGTAAGCATTCACAGGCACCCCGCAAGGGGTGCTTTTGTTATGCCGACCACTGGCGCGCCATCTCGCGGCGCAAGCGGGTCATGATGCGTTTTTCCAGCCGGGAGATATAGGACTGGGAGATGCCCAGCAGGTCCGCCACCTCCTTCTGGGTGCGCTCCCGTTCCCCGCCCAGGCCGTAGCGCCAGCTGACGATCCGCTTCTCCCGGGGGCTCAGCAGCGCCAGCGCCTCATGCAGCGCGGTACGCTCCTCACTTTCCTCCATGGGCCGGATGACTGTGTCCGCCTCGGTGCCCAGAATATCCGACAGCAGCAGCTCGTTGCCGTCCCAGTCGGTGTTGATCGGCTCATCGAGGCTTACCTCCGCCTTCTGGGAGGAGATCTTGCGGATGTGCATGAGGATCTCATTCTCGATGCAGCGGGAGGCGTAGGTGGCCAGCTTGATTTTCTTGTCCGTGCGAAAGGTGCCCACCGCCTTGATGAGGCCGATGGTGCCGATGGAGATCAGATCCTCCAGATTGACCCCCGTATTTTCAAACCGGCGGGCGATATACACCACCAGCCGCAGATTGTGCTCGATGAGGATTTGCTTTGCCTGTTCGTCCCCCTGGGCCAGACGCTGCAGCATCCGCTGTTCCTCCGCACCCTTGAGGGGCGGCGGCAGGATATCGCTGCCGCCGATGTACATGATTTTGGAAGGGCGCAGCACGCCCATTTTTGTCAGAATCCCTTCGATCCTCATTCATTCTCCTTCCCCGATCAGTCCTTCATACTGTCCATGCTCCGAAACGCCGGTGGGCGACGCCGCTACATAGAGCTGTCGATGCACGGTATTTCCCACGCGCAGGCTGTCGCAGCGCACCGCCAGCAGGAGGGCGCTCTGTGTGCCCACCGCCCGATAAGGGATCAGCCGCGTCCTGAACTCCGGCCGACTCTCGCCCAGCAGCTGCATCGCCTTCACCGCGTCCGTTCCCAGTCGGAGGCCCAGCAGGCGCTCAAGCACCTGCGTCTCCACCACCGGCACCGGTCGCCCCGTGAAGGGATCGCGCAGGGTATTGCCCGAGTCGCGCAGCACCGTCAGCTGCGTGCAGCCGCCGCCCAGGCACAACGTCGCCCGCTCGATCCCGCCGGCATTTCTCGCCGTCCCCTGCAGCAGCAGCCACGCTCAGCAGCAGCACCAGCCCGCCCATGGCCAGGGAGAGGGCCAGAAATACCGTCCCGGGCAGCAGGAGCCTGCGCCCAAAGCCGATGAAGAGCATGGCAGCCAGGGCGGCCAGCCGCCAGGGCGCGCCCGCCAGAAACCCTGCGCCGGGCACAAAGCTCAGGCAGGCATAGACCGCGCCGACGGCTGCTGCCGCCAGCAGACGGCGCTGCCGGACCGGCGCGCCGCACACCCTTGCCGCGGCGCACAGCAGCGCATAATTGACCGTGCCGTTGAGCGCAAAGACCACATCCAGATAGATTCCCACAGCCCGCCTCCCCTGCGCCTTTGCTCCATTGTAGCGGACCGGGCGCAAAAAACAGGTCGCAATCCCGAGGGGGATCGTGGCCTGTTCGTCGTGCGGTTTTTCAATTTCCCGGTGTGTTGCGCCCCGGGGCGGCGCGTTTTGGCCAGCGTCGAGCGCGATTGCGCCGCGCGCCGGGCGCGTGCCGTCGAGAATCATTTCTCCCGCTGTATTTCCCGGATGTTTTTCTCCGCTTTGCTGCGGGGCAGAAGCACCTCATGGCCGCAGCCCAGGCATTTGAGGCGGAAATCCATGCCCGTGCGCATGACGGTCCACTGTCTGCTTCCACAGGGGTGGGGCTTCTTCATCACCAGCACGTCGCCGAGTCTGACGTCCATCATTTGCCTCCTTTGATCTCATCCCAGTAGCGCTTCGCGGCCTGTTCCGCTTTATTCTGCCCGGGCTGATAGTATTTCGTACCCACCAGGGCGTCGGGCAGATACTGCTGGGCGACCCAGTTGTGGGGATAATTGTGGGGATACAGATAGCCCTGCTCCCGCTCCTGACCTGCGCTGTCGGCATGGACATTCTGCAGCTCGCGGGGAATGGGGCCGGTTTTACCGCGGCGCACGTCGCCCAGAGCCGTGTCGATGGCCATGCAGCCGGAATTGGACTTCGGGCAGGTGGCCAGGAACAGCACCGCGTCCGCCAGGGGCAGCCTCGCCTCGGGCAGACCCAGCTGCAGGGCGCTGTCCACGCAGGCTTTGACGATGGGGATGGCCAGCGGATAGGCCAGGCCGATATCCTCGCAGGCGGAGCACAGGATCCGGCGGCAGCAGGCGGGCAGATCCCCCGCCTCCAGAAACCTCGCCAGATAGTGGATCGCCGCGTCGGGGTCCGAGCCGCGTATGGACTTCATCAGGGCGGACAGACAGTCGAAATGGCTGTCGCCGTCCCGGTCATAGCGCATGGCGGAGCGCTGGGTCACGGTCCTGGCGTCGTCCAGCGTGATTTCCAGCGTCTGCGTATCGGCTCCGGCGGCGGAGAACAGCACCTCCACGGCGTTGAGGGCCTTGCGCAGATCGCCCCCGCAGGAGAAGGCGATGTGCTCCAGGGCGCCTTCCTCGGCGCGCACGGCGAGACCCGTTTTTTCACGCATATAGTCGATGCCCCGCCGCACCACCTGCATGGCCGCCGCGGGAGAGATCTGCTTGAACTCGAACACCGTCGAGCGGCTCAAAATGGCGTTGAAAACGTAAAAATAGGGGTTCTCCGTGGTGGATGCGATGAGGGTGATCTTGCCGTTTTCGATGTGCTCCAGCAGCGTCTGCTGCTGTTTTTTGTTGAAGGACTGGATCTCGTCCAGGTACAGAAGCACGCCGTTGGGCGCCAGCATGGTATCGAGCTGGGCGACGATCTCCTTGATATCCGCGGTGGAAGCCGTGGTGGCGTTGAGCTTGCAGAGCTTGCGCTTGGTGCGCTCGGCAATGATATTGGCCACGGTGGTCTTGCCGGTGCCGGAGGGACCGTAGAAGATCAGATTCGGGATCTTGCCGGATTCGATCAGGCGGCGCAGCATCTTCCCCTCGCCCAGGATCTCCTCCTGGCCATAGACCTCGTCCAGGGTCGTGGGACGGAGCTCGTCCGCCAGCGGCTGATACATGCGATCGCCTCCCTTCTGTTTTGTTTATTTTATCGCATTTGCCCCCGATGTCAAGGGACTTGCGCGGAGGAAAATATTTTGCTATACTTTGCAGAAAAAGGGGGAATGGACATGGAGCTTTCCGAACGGGTCGAGGGCGTCATCCGGGCGCTGGAGAAGGACTATCCCGAGGCGCTGTGCGCTCTGCAGTCCCAGAAGGACTATGAGCTGATGATCGCCGTGCGGCTGTCGGCCCAATGCACCGACGCACGGGTCAATATGGTCACGCCGGCGCTGTTTGCACGCTATCCCACCCTGGAATCCTTCGCCCGGGCCGACGTGGCGGAGGTGGAGCGCTACGTCCATTCCTGCGGCTTCTACAAGCACAAGGCCAGGGACATCGTGCTGGCCTGCCAGATGCTGCTTTCGGATTACGGCGGCAGAGTGCCCGACACCATGGAGGAGCTGCTCAGGCTCCCCGGCGTAGGGCGCAAGACCGCGAACCTGCTGCTGGGGGATATCTACGGAAAGCCCGGCGCCGTGGTGGTGGACACCCACTGCATCCGCATCTGCAACAAGCTGGGCCTGGCCAGCGGCAAGGACCCGGAAAAGATCGAGCGTCAGCTCCGGGAGATCCTGCCTCCTGAGAAAAGCAGCGATTTCTGCCACCGCATCGTGCTCCACGGCCGCGCCGTGTGCGTCGCCCGGGCGCCGAAGTGCGGCCTTTGCTCCCTCGCCCCCTACTGTAAAGCCTATGAAGCGTCGTAAATCCATCCTCGGTACGGTCCTGGTGCTCCTGGCCGCGGCCTGCTGGAGCATCATCGGCCTGTTTGTGCGCGCCCTGTCCGCCGCCGGGCTGGGCGTGTGGGAGATCACCCTCATCCGCATGGGCGTCGGACTTGCCGCCATGGCCGTCTACCTTCTGCTTTTCCACCGGGAACTGCTGCGCATCCGGCTGCGGGATCTGTGGTGCTTCGCAGGAGCCGGCATTCTCAGCCTGCTGTGCATGAATTTCTGCTATAACCAGGCCGTGCAGGTGACAAGCCTGGCCCTGGCGGGCACGCTGCTGTACACGGCGCCGACCTTTGTGATGCTCATGAGCCTGGTGTTTTTCCACGAGCGCATGACCCGGCGGAAGCTGCTGTGCCTGGTCCTCGCCTTCATCGGCTGCGCCCTTGTTTCCGGCATCGCCCGGGGCAGGCTCTCTCTCACGCCCACGGCCCTGCTGCTGGGGCTCGGCTCCGGTCTGAGCTATGCGCTCTACTCGATCTTCGGCCGGTTCGCACTGGACCGCGGCTACAACAGCTGGACCGTCACCTTCTATTCCTTCGCCTTCTGCGCCCTGGGCTGCCTGCTCTTCTCCCACCCCGGCGAGATCTTCGCCGCGGCAGCGGCCCAGCCGTCGCTGCTTGTGCCCATGGCACTGCACGGCCTCATCACCGGCTTTGCCGCCTTCGTGCTCTATACCAACGGTCTGCGCTTCCTCGAAACGGGCCGGGCCTCCGTTGTTGCCTCCCTGGAGCTGGTCTTCGGCGCGCTGGTGGGACTGATCGCCTACGGCGAGTCGGTCAGCGCCGACGCCCTGGCGGGCATAGCTCTGATCCTCGGCGCCGTGTCGATTCTGAGCATCGCGGAGAAAAAGTGAACATTTCGTAAACTTCCGGCGCAATCGGTTGAAAATCCGGCGTTCCTCACTATAATAGGGATATCGAAACCGATTTCATGGCAAGCCTATGGGAGGATCACGATGATGCAGCGATGGAAAGAGCGCTTCGCGCGCTTTATGTACGGCCGCTACGGGCCGGATCAGCTGAACAATGTCATGCTGATCCTCGGCGTCGCGCTGGCCGTCATCGGCATGCTCTTCTCCCTTCCCCTGCTGACGGTGCTGTCCTACGTGCCCCTGGGCTTCTGCCTGTACCGCATGTTCTCCCGCAACGCCAACCGCCGCCGCCTGGAAAACCAGCGGTTCATGCAGCTTCTCAACCGGCTGCGCGATCGCGAAAGCCGCTACTATTCCTGCCCCCGATGCCACCAGACCGTCCGGGTACCCCGGGGCCGCGGAAAAATCAATATCCATTGCCCGAAATGCGGCAACCAATTCATCAAAAAAACATAACAAACACGCCTCCGTGCATAGGCTTGCACGGAGGCGTTTCGTATGGAACTGGATATTATTCGCCTTGGCGCGCCGGTGGGGCGGCTCAGCATCCGGGATGCGGGGCTCTACCGACAGATTTCCGCCCGCATCGCCCCGGCCGGGACGCTGCTGCGGCTGTACCTCGACGGCGAAGCCTTCGGCGTATTCTGCCCGGAGGGGGATGCACTGACGCTCCGCACCCGGGTCAGCCGCGACCGCCTGCCGGCGCCGCCGGGGCTGGCCGTGGCCTGGTGTCCCGCCGACGGCGGGTGGCAGCCCTCGGGCGAGGGGCTGATCCGCTTCACGCCCCTGGGCGCCGAAGCGGCGGCCGCCTGGCGCACGGACGGTCCCATGATTTTCCCCACCGCGCCGGGACGGCTTCAGGCGTTCCGGCTGGGGGACGGGATCTATCTGCGTCCCATCAATAGATGATGCGGCGGATGGTGTAGATGTACTTGTTCTGATCGTAATCGTAGCGGCTGATCACCACGCCGGTCCGGCTGGATTGGGCGTGGACCATCATACCGTCGCCGATGTAAAGTCCCACATGCTGGATGGCGCCGGTGTACTTGTTGGCGAAGATGATGATGTCGCCGGGCAGCATCTCCGACTCCTTGACGGCGATGCCATTGTTGGCCTGTCCGTCGCCGGCACGGTAGAGGTTGTAGCCGAACTGCTTATAGACATAGTAGACCAGGCCGGAGCAGTCGAAGCCGATCGAGGGGCTGGCGCCCGCCCATACGTAGGGATAGCCCACGAAGCTCTTGGCCAGCTCCACCACCTGCAGGGCCACATTCGGCGAGGTCATGGGGCCGGTGATCTTGCTCAGCGGATGATTCTGATACCACTTGCCCACCTGCTTGAGGGTTCGCATGAACATAGCGATGGCCTGCTCGCAGGAGGTCTGGGCCTGGGGCAGGGCGCGGCTCTGGTTGTCGCCGCGCATGACCTCGATGCGGTAGAGGGTGGCGATGCAGGGCTTGGCCCAGCCGCCGATGCCAGCGGCGTCGACGAAGGCCGCCTGCAGCAGGGCCTCGTCGGTCTGCTCGGCATAGCCGCAGGCCGTGAGCAGGTTCTCGCTGATCTGGAACATCTGCTCCCGGGTCAGCAGGCCGTCGGGGCGGAAGGTGCCGTCGGGATAGCCGTTGACGATGCCCAGGGCCTTGGCCTGGGATACCTCCGGCCGATCGGTGTCGGAGAATGCGGCGTCGGCGGCGGGCGCCGCGCCCTTGACGCTCTGATAGATCCGGATCGCCATCTCGCACAGGTCGCCGCGGGAGATGGGCTGATTCATGACGGCCTGCCGGGCGGACTCCGGCAGCATCTGCATGGAATACATCTGCGCCACCGTGGGCTTGGCCCAGTTGCTCAGACCGTTGAATTCCATCTCGCTGTCGTCCACGGATTCCGCGGCGCCCAGGGCGCCGAAATCCTCATCGGTTTCAAACATATGGTAGGCCCGGAAGAACAGGACGCACGCCTGCTCATAGGACACGGACTGCGCGGGGTTGAGCTGACTGTTGTTGTCGCCGGCGACGATGCCCAGGCGGACCATATCCGCCGCGGCGGCCTTGGCCCAGTTGGACAGCCGTCCCTCGTCGGCAAAGGCGCTCAGGATCTGCGCGTCCTCCGACCAGCCCAGGGCGTTCAGAAAGTTGCCCGTGACCTTGGCAAATTCCTGGCGGGTGATGGGGTTCGTGGGGCGGAAGGTGCCGTCGGGAAAGCCGCCGACGATGCCCAGCTCATAGGCCACACAGATGTCCGCGTCGCGGGTATCGGAGAAATGGTCGAGCTTGGAGGGGTACAGGCTGCTGCCGGTGAGCTTCTCGAATGCGTTCACCGCCATATGGCACATCTCCATGCGGCTCATGGAGGTGGTGAGGTCCCGCTTCTGCAGGGATTCGGGCACGATGCCCAGGTTCTCCGCCGCCTGAACATCCTCCTTGGCCCAGTTGCTGACGCCTGTATACGCAAGCGCCGGCAGAACCATGCACAGGCACAGCAGCAGGCATATCAAGCCGCGCAGCGGGCGGCGAAATCTGCGGGAAATCATGAAAAAGCTCCTTTCTCATCGAGGATCAAGCCCACAGGGCAGTGATCCGAGCCAAATACATCGGAATAGATGGGCGTCTGCGTGATGAAGGGGGCCAGGCGCGTGGACACCAGGAAATAGTCGATGCGCCATCCGGCATTGTTCGCCCTGGCGTTGAAGCGGTAGCTCCACCAGGAATAGGCCCCTGTGAGGTCGGGATAGAGCAGCCGGAAGGAGTCAGTGAAGCCCGCTGCCAGCAGCTCGGTGAACTTGCCCCGCTCCTCGTCGGAGAAGCCCGCGTTGCCGCGGTTGGACTTGGGATTCTTGAGGTCGATCTCCTGATGGGCCACGTTCAGGTCGCCGCAGGCGATCACCGGTTTGACTGCGTCCAGCCGGGAAAGATATGTACGGAAGGCGTCGTCCCATGCCATGCGATGGTCCAGCCGCTTCAGGCCGTCCTGGGCATTGGGCGTATAGCAGGTGACCAGATAAAAATGCTCGAATTCCAGGGTGATCAGCCGGCCCTCCCGGTCCAGCTCCTCCACGCCCACGCCGTAGGCGACGGACAGCGGCTGCTGCCGGGTGAAGATGGCTGTGCCGGAATAGCCCTTCTTCTCTGCGCTATTCCAGTACTGGGCATAGCCCGGGGTATCCACCGTGAGCTGCCCCGGCTGCATTTTGGTCTCCTGCAGGCAGAAGCAATCTGCATCGGCGGCGCCGAAGAAATCATAAAAACCCTTCTGCACACAGGCACGCAGGCCGTTGACATTCCAGGAGATCAGTTTCACGCGGACGATCCCTCGTTTCATAACAAATGGTAAAAATATTGTAACAAATAATTACATTGATTGCAAGGGGTCCGGGTGGGAAAACGCAAAAATAAGCCGCAGAAAAACCGAAAAAATAGGTCTTGATTTTTCTTCGCCGTGCTGTTATAATAAATCACGTTCTGGAGGCTTAGCTCAGCTGGTTAGAGCGCCTGCTTCACACGCAGGAGGTCACTGGTTCGAGTCCAGTAGTCTCCACCATCTTCCAGTAATCCGAACCTCGTTCCCATCGGGACGGCGTTCGGATTTCTTTTTTTGGCAAGAGCAAAGATCTGCCATCGCAGCGCATATGTAATAAAAACCAACGCCGGGGCTGCCTGTGCAGCCCCGGCGGAGTTTTATACGGTTATTCCCACGCTCAGCGCTTCGGCCGTGTCCTTATTCCGCGGTGGCGCGGTACAGGAAGGTCACGACCTGGCCTCTCGTGCAGGTGGCATCCGGGTCGAAGGTTGTGGCTGTCAGGCCGTTGGTGACCTCGTTCTCCACCGCCCAGGCCACGGCCTTCTCATAGAAGGCGCCGGGCTTCAGGTCGGTG